>NZ_JBEYBQ010000004.1:0-213242 GCF_040632295.1 Isoptericola sp. NPDC019482 | reverse complement strand
GGTCTTCACGACCTCGGCCATGCCGGCGACGAGGTCCCAGCGGTCGAGGGACTCCAGGGCCGCCGCCCGCCCCGCCGCGCCGGCGGCGCCGGCTCTCGGCCGGGTGGATCGCGTTCATCGCGGTCGACGCGGTGCTCATCGTGACGATGGTGGTGCTCGCCGTGCAGATGTTCGGCGCACCGTCGCCCACCGTTCCGCAGGCCGACGGCGCCCCCGTGACCTCGCAGGAGCCGTCGCCCTCGGCGTCGGAGGCGGCCCCGATGCAGGGCGAGGCGCTGGCGCACTTCGCGGCCCCGTCCCAGAACATCACGTGCTCGATCTACGCCGACGGCGCGTCCTGCGGGATCGCGGAGCTCAACCAGCAGCCCGCCCCGACGGAGGGATGCGACGGCACCACCGGGTACGTGGTGACGGTCGACGGCGAGGGGGATGTCGCGCAGCCGTGCGTCCCGAAGGGCGAGCAGCCGACGAAGGCCGGGGGCGACGTCGACGTCCTGGAGTACGGCGACTCGATCACCGAGGGTGAGTTCACGTGCCGCAGCGAGGACACCGGCATGTCGTGCACGCACGACCCCACCGGCAACGGCTTCTCGCTCGCCCGCGCGGGCATCGGCGCCAGCTGACGACACCGCCCCGGGCCTGCTCCTGAGGCGACCCCTGACACGGCGAGGCCGCCGACCGGAGAAACGGTCGGCGGCCTCGCCGTGTCAGGGTGCGTCAGGACGTCGGACGGGTCACCAGATGCGCACGCGCTCCTCGGGAGCGAGCCACAGCGCGTCGTCGGGGCCCACGTCGTAGGTGGCGTGGAACTCGTCGATGTTGCGGATCACGCCGTTGCAGCGGAACTCGTTGGGGGAGTGCGGGTCGGTGGCGATCCGGCGCACCACCTCCTCGTCGCGGCCCTTGGACTGCCACACCTGCGCCCAGCCCAGGAAGACGCGCTCCAGGCCGGTGAGGCCGTCGACGACGGGCGCCTCGTCCAGCGCCGTGCCGAGCGCGATGCGGTACGCCTTGATCGCGATGGACAGGCCGCCGAGGTCGCCGATGTTCTCGCCGATGGTCAGCGCGCCGTTGACGTGCGGGCCGTCCTCGGGCAGCTGCGCCGGGCGGAACGCGTCGTACTGCGCGATGAGGGCCTGGGTGCGCTTCTCGAACTCGGTGCGGTCCGTCTCGGTCCACCAGTCCTCGAGGCGGCCGTCCCCGTCGTACTTGGAGCCCTGGTCGTCGAAGCCGTGGCCGATCTCGTGCCCGATGACGCCGCCGATGCCGCCGTAGTTCACGGCGTCGTCCGCGTCGGGGTCGAAGAACGGCGGCTGCAGGATCGCGGCCGGGAAGACGATCTCGTTCATGCCCGGGTTGTAGTAGGCGTTGACCGTCTGCGGCGTCATGAACCACTCGTCGCGGTCGATCGGGCGCCCGATCTTCCCGAGCTCGTGGTCCTGCTCGAACGCGTGCGCGCGGCGGACGTTGCCGACCAGGTCGGCGGCGTCGACCTCGAGGGCCGAGTAGTCGCGCCACTTCACCGGGTAGCCCACCTTGGGGGTGAACCGCTCGAGCTTGGCGAGCGCCTTGACCTTCGTCTCGGGCGTCATCCAGTCGAGCGCGTCGATGGACTCGCGGTACGCGGCCACCAGGTTCTCGACGAGCGTGTCCATCCGCTCCTTGTGCTCCGGCGGGAAGTGTCGGGCCACGTACTGCTCGCCCACGGCCTCGCCGAGCGCCCGCTCGACGAGCGCGACGCCGCGCTTCCAGCGGTCGCGCACCTCCTGCGCGCCCGACAGCGTGCGGCCGTAGAAGTCGAAGTTGGCCTCGACCGTGGCGTCGTCGAGGTAGGCGGCGCGCGCGGTGACCAGGTGGTACGCGGCCCACAGCTTCCAGTCCGCCAGCGACTCCGTCCGCCACAGCTCGGCGAAGCCCGTCGCGAACGACGGCTCGCGCACCACCAGGGCGTCCAGCGAACCGGCGGGCGCGCCGAGCGCCGCCGCCCACGCCCGCCAGTCGAAGCCGGGCGCCCGCTCGACGAGGTCGGCGAGCGTCATCGGGTTGTAGGTGAGGTCGGCGTCGCGGTCGCGCACGACGTCCCAGTGGTGGGCGGCGAGCTTCGTCTCGAGGGCGAGCACGCGCTGCGCGGCGTCCTCGGGGTCGGCGCCCCAACCGGACGTGGCGGTGACGCCGGCGAGGCGCAGCATGCGCGCCAGGTGCGGCACGTACTTGTCGCGGACGGGCGCGTACTGCTCCTCGCGGTAGTACGCCTCGTCGGGCAGGCCGAGGCCGCCCTGCACGAGGTAGGTCACGTACGTCTCGGGGTCCTTGGCGTCGTTGTCGACGTAGAACGCGACGGCGCCTGCCCCGCCCGTGCGCTGCAGCGCGCCGAGGACGTCGACCAGCTCGGCGGGCGACGTCGCCCGCGCGATCTGCGCGAGCTCGTCGGCGATCGGGCCCGTGCCGAGCTGCTGCACCCGGTCCTCGTCGAGGAAGCTCGCGTACAGCGCGCCGATCTTGGCGGGGGTGGACGCGGGGTCGAGGTCGTCCGTGGCGGCGAGGTCCGTGATGATCTCGCGGACGCGCTCCTCCGACAGGTCGTGCAGCGCGCGGAACGCGCCGTCCATGGCGCGGTCGGCGGGGATCTCGTGCTGGGCGATCCAGCGCCCGTTGACGTGGCGGTAGAGGTCGTCCTGCGGGCGGACGGCCTGGTCGAGGGCGCTGAGGTCGATGCCGGACCGCAGCCCGGTGGCGTCGGCAGTCATGGCGTCACCCTACGGCGCACCGCCCACGCGCGGGCGCGGGTCGAGCGAGGTGGGCGGCGCGGGGAGCGACGTGGGGGAGAATGGCGCCATGCGTCTGCACATCGCCGCCGATCACGCCGGATACGAGCTCAAGACCCACCTGGTGGACCACCTGCGCGCCGCGGGCCACGACGTCGTCGACCACGGCGCCCACGAGTACGACGCCCAGGACGACTACCCCGCGTTCTGCATCGCCGCGGGCGAGGCCGTCGTCGCGGAGCCCGGCTCGCTCGGCATCGTCATCGGGGGCTCGGGCAACGGGGAGCAGATCGCGGCCAACAAGGTTGTCGGCGTGCGCGCCGTCCTCGCCTGGTCGCTGGAGACGGCGACGCTCGGCCGTCAGCACAACGACGCCAACGTCATCGCCGTCGGCGGCCGGATGCACCCTCTGGACGAGGCGACGTCGTTCGTCGAGGCGTTCGTCGCCGAGCCGTTCAGCGGCGACGCCCGCCACCAGCGCCGCATCGACAAGATGGCCGCGTACGAGGCGTCCCACGACGTCTCCGCCATCGCCTGACGCGACCGGCCGACGTGCCAGAGGGTCACACCGTCCACCGCCTCGCGCGGGCCCTGGGCGGGCTGTTCGGCGGCGAGACGCTCGCCGTGTCCAGCCCGCAGGGCCGGTTCGCGGGCGGTGCCGCGCTGCTGGACGGCCACCGGATGCTGGCCGCCGAGGCGTGGGGCAAGCAGCTCTTCTGCGCGTTCGCCCCCGACCTGTCGGACGCCCCCACCGGGTCCGACGGTGGGTCCGACAGGTCGGGCGACGTGCGCTGGCTGCGGGTGCACCTGGGCCTGTACGGGGCGTGGACGTTCGCCGGCGACGGCAGCGCCGACGTCGTGCACGCGATCGGCGCGCCGCGCCGACGCATCGGGGAGCGCGAGTCGACGCCGGACGACGGCGGCGATCCGGCTGTCGACGCGGGCCTCGACGCCGCGGGCCAGTGGGAACCGCCCGCCCCGCGCGGCGCCGTGCGGCTGCGGCTGCTGGGCGCGCACGCGGTCGCCGACCTCACGGGGCCGACGGCGTGCGAGGTGCTCACCGGCGCGGAGAAGGCCGCCGTCGAGGCGCGGCTCGGGCCGGACCCCATCCGCGACGGAGGTGACGCGGCCCGCACGGCGTTCGTCGAGCGCGTGCGCCGCTCGCGCGTGACGGTCGGCCAGCAGCTCATGGACCAGGCGGTGATCGCCGGCGTCGGCAACATCTACCGCGCCGAGGCGCTGTTCCGGGCCGGCGTCGACCCGCTGCGTCCGGGTCGCGACGTGCCCGAGGCGGCGCTGGCGGGGATCTGGGACGACCTGGTCGTGCTCATGCGCGACGGCGCGGAGCGCGGCGCGATCGTCACGACCCGGCCCGAGCACCGGGTGGCGGACGGCGGGGGTCGGGTCACCCGGCAGAACACCGACGGCGACGCCGACGCGGTGCCCCGGGACGCGTCGTTCTACGTGTACCACCGCGACGGCCTGCCGTGCCGCGTCTGCGGCGCCCCGGTGCTCACCAAGGAGCTGGCGGGCCGCAACCTCTTCTGGTGCGGCGTCTGTCAGGCCTGATGGCCAGCAGACCGCCGACTGCCGCGGTGACGACCCTGCCCCGGATGGTCTGGGCGGGTATCACGTGCCGGCCGTCGCCGGTCAGAACACCCAGCTGCAGGCGGGGGCGACGGGCCAGCCGAACGCCGCGCTCGTGCGCGCGACGGCGTCCGCCGACCGCTCGGTGACGAGCCCCGCCCCGGCGAGCGTCGCGAGCGACGTGCCGCCCAGGTAGGCGGCGCCGAGCTCGCGGACGTCGAGCTCGAGGTCCGGCGCCGCGTCGGTGCGCTCGCAGGTCGCGTCGCCGAACGCCGTCGCCCGCAGGTGCCACGACCCGGCGTTGTCGGGCAGCCGGGGGTCGGTGATGCCGAGCACCACGTCGACGTCGGCCTGGAAGCGGCGCCCGGCGAGGGCGGCGGGCACGTCGACGAGGCGCACCCACACGTTGTCCGCGACGCGGGGCGTCGCCGCCCGCACGTCGACGAGCAGGTGGGTGAGCGGGTCGTCGACGGGCAGCAGGAACGGCTCGGTCGTGGACATGAGGTCGACGTCGAGCAGCACGCCCCACAGCGCGCGGGCGGCCGCGGCGTCGACCGCGACCGCCTCGCCCACGGACACGGAGCCGCGCGGACCGGGCACCTCCCAGTCGAGCTTGCGCCGGAACCGCGCGTAGCCCCGGGGCTCGCCGTCGCGCTCGACGACGACCATGCGGCGCGACTCCCGCCCCTCGCGCAGGAACGGCGGGTCGTCCCAGAACGCGGCCTGGAGCTCGGGCGTCTCGCGCGTCGCCCAGCCGGGTCGGTTGAGGCCCGGTCCGCCGGCCGCGGCCCCCGCCGCCCGGTGCAGGCGGTCGACGAGGTCACCGTGGCGGTCGCGGTCGGCGTGCTCGAACCGCACGGTGTGCTCGTCCGCCCCGGGGACGTCGCGCAGCTCTGCGCCGCGCGGGACGGTGACGCGCAGGTCGTCGGCGGCCTTGCCGTAGCCGAACCGGCCGTAGATCGCAGCCTCGGCGGCGAACAGCGCCGACAGGGGCTCGCCGCGCTCGCGGCAGCGGGACAGGTGCTCGCCCATCATCGCGGTGAGCAGGCCGCGGCGGCGGTGCTGCGGGTGCACGCTCACCCAGGTGAGACCCGCCGTCGGCAGCTCGCCGCCGGGCACGGGAAAGTGCGCGAAGGGGTACGAGGCGTGGATGCCGGCGAGGCCGTCGAAGCCGTCCGCCTCCACCGCGACCGTCCGGTCCCACGACAGCGGGGAGGGGATCGCGAGCAGCTCGTCGACGGACTGCGGGGCCGGGAACACCCAGGTGTCGAGCTCGAGCAACGCGCGGTGGTCGTCGGCGGAGAGCTGCCGGAGGCGGTACCCGGCGGGCAGGCCGGGCGCGGGGCGGTCGGAGGTCACGGTCCGATCGTGGCCCGTCGGCCGCGCCGCGGCCAGCGGAATTCGCGCCGCCGGACTTCCGGGGTGGGTGGTCGGTCGTAGGGTCGCGCTGTGCCCGCTCGCGCCTCGGCGTCCGACGAACCCCTCGACGCCCCCGACGAGTACGCCGCCCAGGTGCTCGCCCTGGTGCGCCGCATCCCGTCCGGCCGCGCGATGACGTACGGCCTGATCGCCGAGATCGTGGGCGAGCGGCTGGGCCGCGGCGGGCCCCGGCAGGTCGGGAACGTCATGGCCGGCTCGGGCGACCGCTACGCGCACCTCGTGCCCGAGGGCGCCGCGGTGATCGGCCCCGTGCAGGACAACCACCCCGTGCCCTGGTGGCGCGTGGTGAACGCGTCCGGCGCCCCGCCCGCGCGCCACCTCACCGCGGCGCTCGACGCCCTGCGTGCCGAGGGCTGCCCGCTGACCCGCGACGGCCGGCGCGTGGACCTGCGCCGCGCCGTCTGGTTCCCGGAGGAGGTCTGACCCCAGGAGCGCCGGCGGCGGTCAGGCCTTCTTCGGCGCGACGCGGGCGGCGGCCGAGCCCGCCGTCGCCCGTACGCGGGCACCCAGCGGCGTGCCGCCGTCCGCGTCCTTGCGGGCCGCCTGGGCCGCGGCGAGCACCGTCAGCATCGAGGACGGGTCGCCCTGCAGCAGCATCGTGGTCAGCGCCGTGCCGTCCCAGCGGGCCAGGTCGCGTGCGACCTTGTCCGCGGGCCCGACCAGGGCGACCTCCTCGACGAGCTCGGTCGGCACCGCCCGCGCGGCGTCCTCGCGGCGGCCCGCGAGGAACAGCGCCTGCACCTCGTCGAGCTCCGCGGCATAGCCGAGGCGGTCCAGCGACGCCTTGTGGAAGTTGGCCTCCTTCGACCCCATGCCGCCGGCGTAGAGGGCGATGTGGGGCCGGATGACGTCCGCGGCGGCCTCGACGTCGTCGCGCACGACGACGGGCACCGTGGCGAGCACCTCGAACCCGGACGACGGCGAGCGCTCGTCGGAGCGCTGCGCGAACCCGGACGCGAGCAGCTCGCGGTGCTCGGCGTCGGCCCGCGGCGCGTAGAAGCCCGCCATCCAGCCGTCGGCGATCTCGGCGGCGAGCGTCACGTTCTTCGGGCCCTGGGCCGCCAGCACGATCGGGATGTCGGCGCGGCGGGGGTGCACGGTCGGCTTGAGGGCCTTGCCGAGGCCGGTGGCGCCGGGCGCGTCGGCGGGCAGCGGGAGCCGGAAGAACTCGCCGTCGGCGGTGACGGGGCGCTCGCGGGCGAACACCTGGCGCACGACGTCGACGTACTCGCGGGTGCGCGCCAGCGGGCGGCGGTACGGCTGGCCGTACCAGCCCTCGACGACCTGCGGGCCGGAGGCCCCGAGGCCGAGCACGAACCGCCCGCCGGAGAGGTGGTCGAGGGTGATCGCCTGCATGGCGGTGGCGGTCGGCGTCCGGGCGGCCATCTGCGCGATGCCGGTGCCGAGCCGCAGGCGGCGGGTGCGGGAGCCCCACCAGGCGAGGGGCGTGAACGCGTCCGACCCGTAGGCCTCCGCCGTCCAGACCGAGTCGAGCCCGAGCGCCTCGGCCGCGACGAGCGCGGGCACGATGCCCTTCGGGGGCTTGCGGGACCAGTAGCCGGTCTGGATGCCGATGCGCAGGGTGCTCATGGGGCGGGTGCTCCTCGTCGAGATGGGGCCGTCGCGGCGCTCCCCGATCTTCCCGGTACCGGGAGTACGGGGTAAGGCCCGTCACACCCTAGCCGACGTCGTGCGTGCGCCGGGCGCGGCGCTAGGTTCGGGCCATGGTCACTCTCGAGGAGGCGGCCCGAGCGGCCACGGCGCTGCCCGACGTCGCCGAGACGACGACGTTCCGGAACCGCGCGTGGGCGGTGGCCGGCCGCGTGTTCGCGTGGCACCGACCGTTCAGCAAGGCCGACGTGCGGCGGTTCGGGGACGACCCCGTGCCCGAAGGGCCGATCCTCGCCGTCATGGTCGACGACCTCGGGGAGAAGGAGGCCGTGCTCGCCGCCCGGCCGGAGACGCTGACGATCCCGCACCTCGACGGGGTGCCCGTGGTCCTCGTCCGGCTGGACGCGGTCGGTGACGCCGCCCTGCGCGAGCTTCTCGTGGACGCCTGGTTCGCGAAGGCGCCGCGCCGGCTCGCCGAGGCGCACCGGGACATGCTCGGCTGACGCCCCCGGGCCCGCGCTCCAGACGGGCTCAGCGGCGGCGAGGTCAGCGGTGGCGGGCGCGGTCGGCCATCGCGTTGAGCAGCGCGGCGGCGCCCGCGGCGTCGTCGACGGTCACGGCGAACGACCGGCCCCCGCTGCGCTCGACGAGCAGCGCCTCGCCCGCGCGCAGCACGACGCCCACGCGCCCGTCGCGGGCGGTGCGCCAGCCCCAGCCGCCGTACTCGCGGAACGGGCGCACCTGCGTCACCGAGGCGCGCACCACCTCGCCCGCCGGGACGTGCGTGCCCGGCCAGCGGGCCGCGGAGCGGACAGTGAGGCCGGCGGCGTCCACGCGGACCGTGAAGGCGAACATCGTGACGAACAGCGCGGCGAGCACGGCGGGCACGACGAGCATCGTCCACTCGGCCGTGAGCACCGCGGCGAGCGTCGTCAGCGCGACGGCGACCGCTCCGACGGCGAGCCCCGGCCCGCCCGTCGCGCGCCGCAACCAGACGGCACGCTCGCCGTCCCGCAGCGGGGCGCGGGGGGCGTCGTCGGGCACCGGCTCGTCGGCGGGCATCGCGGGGTCGCCGGGGACGAGCGCGGCCGCGATCCCCGCCGGGACGAGGGGCAGGAGGATGCCGGCCAGCAGGGTGTCGCCGGCCAGCTCCACCTGGGAGGCGTCGGCGAGGCCCCGCTGCGGCGCGAGCGTCCCGACGACGATCGCCGCCATGAACGCGCCCGACCACACGCAGCCCGCGGCCGCGATGCGCCGCGTGGAGGCGGCGGCGCCCTGCGTGATCCCGATCGCCGCGAAGAGCACGCAGAGCCCGACGGCGGTCGCGACGCCCACGAGGGCGATCGTCGTGGGCGCCATGAAGCCGTCGGGCTCGCCGCTGCCGCTCCAGTGCGAGGCGACCTGTGCCGGCAGCTCGTCCCGCCATGCCCAGACCACTGCTGCCGCGCCGACCGCGAACAGCAGGCCGACGAGCGACGACCACGCCATCGCGCGGCGCGCGCGGGGGCGCCACACCTCCGTGCCGGAGCGGGCTCGCGGGGTGCCGGGCGGGGGAGCGGTGGTCATCGGTGCATCGCCTCCGTGACGAGGGTGGTGGTGGTCTGGACGGACAGCCCCGCCCGACGGGCTGCGGCGGCCAGCTCGGCCACTGCCCGCTCGACGTCGGTCAGGTCGGGCGCGCCCACAGCGACGACGGCGCCGCGCCCGCGCCGCAGCTCGAGCGTGCCCTCGTCGCGCAGCACCTGGTAGGCGCGCAGCACGGTGTGCATGTTGAGCTCGAGCGAGGCCGCGAGCTCCCGGGCCGAGGGCAGGCGTTCCCCCGGGCGGAGGGTGCCGTGCGCGACGCCGAGGCGCACCTGCGCGACCAGCTGCGCGTACAGCGGTTCGTCGCTGGTCGGGTCGAGGCGCCACATCACGGCGGTGAGGCTACTTGTTCTACGACTACTAGAACAATCCGGTGGCGGGGACGACGACGGCCCGTGCTCCTCCCGCGGATCGGGGAGGGGCACGGGCCGTGGGCGGCCTCGCGTCAGATCACGTACTCGAGCAGCTCCGACGCGTCCTCGACGTGCTGGCCGTGGTCCGGCCGGTGGCCCGGGGTGCGGGCGTGCGCGGGCACCCCCACGGCCACCATGCCGTTCGGCACGTCGCGGGTGACGACGGCGTTCGCGCCGATCTGCGCGTCGTCGCCGATCCACAGCGGGCCGAGGATCTTGGCGCCGGCGCCCACCATGACCCGGTTGCCCAGGGTCGGGTGCCGCTTGCCCCGCGTCATCGACCGCCCGCCCAGGGTGGAGCCGTGGAAGAGCACGCAGTCGTCACCCACGACCGCCGTCTGGCCGATGACCACGCCCATGCCGTGGTCGATGAACAGCCGCCGCCCGATCCTGGCCCCCGGGTGGATCTCGATCCCCGTCACCCACCGGGCGGCCTGCGACACCAGGCGTGCCGGCAGGCGCAGGCCGGGCCGATGCCACATGCGGTGCGACAGCCGGTGCGCCCACACGGCGTGCACGCCCGGGTAGGCGAGCGCGACCTCGAACCGGGAGCGGGCCGCCGGGTCGTGGGCGTGCGCCGCCTCGAGGTCCTCGGCGAGGATCTCGACCAGGTGGCGCAGGCCCGGGCGGTGCCCGTCCGGCATCGGGTGGTCGACGTCCCCGTCGAGGTCCTCGTGGGCGGGCCCGGCGGCGGCGGTCGGAGCGGTGCGGCGGCTCGTCACGTCAGTCCAGCAGGTCCGAGTACAGGATCGTGGACAGGTACCGCTCGCCGAAGTCGGGGATGACGACGACGATCAGCTTCCCGGCGTTCTCGGGCCGCTTGGCGACCTCGAGCGCCCCGGCGATCGCGGCGCCGGAGGAGATGCCGACCAGCAGGCCCTCCTCCTTCGCGGCGCGGCGGGCGAGCTCCACGGAGGTCTCCGCGTCGATGTCGACGACCTCGTCGTAGACGGAGGTGTCGAGGATCTCCGGCACGAAGTTCGCGCCCAGGCCCTGGATCTTGTGCGGGCCGGGGTTCCCGCCGGTGAGGATGGGCGACTCGGCCGGCTCGACCGCGACGATCTTCACCTCCGGCTTGCGCTCCTTGAGGACCTGGCCGACGCCGGTGATGGTGCCGCCCGTGCCGATGCCGGCCACGACGACGTCGACCTCGCCGTCGGTGTCGGCCCAGATCTCCTCGGCGGTGGTCTCCCGGTGCACCTTGGGGTTGGCCTCGTTGGCGAACTGGCGGGCGAGGATCGCGCCCGGTCGCTCGGCGGCGATCTTCTCCGCCGCGGCGACGGCGCCCTTCATGCCCTCCGCGCCCGGCGTGAGCACGAGCTCGGCGCCGTACGCGCGCAGCAGGGCGCGGCGCTCCTTCGACATCGTCTCGGGCATCGCGAGCACGACGTTGTAACCGCGGGCGGCGCCGACCCAGGCCAGCGCGATGCCGGTGTTGCCCGACGTGCCCTCGACGATCGTGCCGCCCGGCTGCAGGGCGCCCGACGCCTCGGCGGCGTCGATGATCGAGACGCCGATGCGGTCCTTGACGGAGTTGGCGGGGTTGTAGAACTCGAGCTTCGCGACGACCGTCGCGTCGAGGCCGGCGGCGAGACGGTTCAGCCGGACGAGCGGGGTGCGGCCGATGAGCTTCGTCGCGTCGTCGTAGATGCGTGCCATGGGTGGTGTTCCTTCTCGAGGGGGCGTGCGGGTGGGGTGGTGCGGGTGTGCCGCCGCGTGCGGGGCGGGCCCTCGAGCAGGTTCTCGGGGAGGCGCAGCGCTGGGGCGTCGGCGAGGTCGGTGCGAGCGCCGCACGGTCGCCGGGGACCCGCCGTCAGACGGGTCGGACGTGACGTGGACGCTCTATCGACAGCATCGCGGCGTCGTCGCCGCGGCGCACGCCGGGGTGCGGGGCGTCGACGCCGGCTCCCGGTGGGACGGGAGGGCGGCCGAGGGGGAGACGCGGCGGACGATCGTCATGCCGGCCCTCCTCTGATGCTTCCCGGTGCTGCTCTGGTGCTGCCGTGGTGTGGTCGCGCCTGTCGCAGGCTGCGGCGCCGAGCCTAACCATGAGCCGACCGATCGACAAGGAGCATCTCATCCATCGGCGACGTCGATCGGTCGCGAGACGCCTCGGCCGGGGCGGGTGCCTGGAGGCGAGGGGAGGGGAGGAAGGAGAAGGGAGCGGGCGACGGGAATCGAACCCGCGTAGCCAGTTTGGAAGACTGGGGCTCTACCATTGAGCTACGCCCGCACGGCCACCCCACGACGTCGTCGCCGGGGTGGGAACGCGGGCCAACCCTAGCAAAGGTCCAGGCCCCCGAACTGCCGTCCGCGCACGTCGTGGCATCGCCCGGCGCCGGCGGCACTACACTGACCGAGGTCTCGCCCGACGGCGGGCCGCGGGGTGTGGCGCAGCTTGGTAGCGCATCTGCTTTGGGAGCAGAGGGTCGCTGGTTCGAATCCAGTCACCCCGACCGTCTGATCGCGCAGGACGTGGTGGCGTCCCGGCCGGCTCACCGGGTCGGGTACGCCACGAACGCGAGGCGGTCGCCGCGCGGCGACCAGCTGTTCACGTTCAGGGTCCCCTGGCCGCCGAGGACGGCGTGCCGCGCGACCGTGGTGGACCAGTCGTCGGTGCGGACGATGCGGACCTCGACCTCCAGGTCGGCCGGGTGGCCGACCGTGCCCGTGGGGAAGCTGAGATAGGCCGCGTGGGCGCCGTCCGGTGACAGGTGGGGGAACCAGTCCACGGTGTCCGAGGCGACGAGCCGCTCGAGCTCGCCGCCGGTCGCGGGCACCCGGGCCAGCTGGGCGTGGCCGGGCCGCTCGGCCCAGTGCTCGCTGTTCACGTAGATCCAGCGCCCGTCCAGCGAGAACTCCGGCCCGTCGAGGTGTCCCGTGCCGGCACGCGGGTAGGTCACCGGGCCGCCGTCCGCCGGGACGACCGCGAGCCTGCCGGGCGCCCCGAGGTCGTCGCGAGGCAGCGCGACGAACGCGAGCCGGGCCCCGTCCGGACTGACGCCGTGCAGGAAGTGGACGATGTCGTCGTCGTGGGTGAGGCGTTCCACCGGGCCGCCCGCGACCGGGGCGCGGTAGAGGTGCCCGTCGTTCGCGGACAGGTACAGCAGGCCGCGGGAGCGGTCGAGCACGTGGTCGTTGTTGATCGGCGGGAGCCCTTCGAGCTCCACCCTCGTCGGAGCCGCCGTCCCGTCGACGGGGAGGCGCCACAGGGAGCCGTCGCCGTTGAGGAGCAGGGTGTCGTCCGCGGCCCAGTTCGGCGCCTCCAGCAGGACGTCCTCGGTGACGAGCAGGCGCTCGGCACGCGGGTCGCCCACGCGCGCGACCCAGACCTCGCAACGCTGCCCCGGCGCCAGCGTGCGGCCCCGCGGCGGCGAGGCGGCGTCGTCGGGCGTGCGTCCGGGGGCGTCGGGCATCAGGGTCTCCTCGATGAGATCGGTCGGCGACGTGAGATCGGTCGGCGAGAGGGCGGCCGGCTCCGGAACGGGCCGCCGGGCCGTCCGACCGAGTGTTCCACGGTCGCGGACGGCCCCCTGGCGGCGGGCTCGCCCGGCTCGCCCGTGGATAGCCCCCCGCGGGGCCTGTGCATCTGGAAGGATCGGCCCTCGATCGCCGACGGACGGCGAGCGACGTGCGAGGAGAACCTGATGACCACCCCGGACCCCTACACGCCAGGCACGCCCGAGCCCGGGGCGACGCCCCCCGGTGGCACCCCGCCCCAGCAGCCCGCACCGGGGCAGCCGGCGCCGGGTCAGCCCTACCCCGCCCAGCCCGCGGGCGGGCAGGCCTACCCGTCGGCCCCGCAGGGCCCCGGGCCCTATCCCGCGGCCCCGACGGGCCAGTACGCGCCGGCCTACGGCCAGCAGCAGCCCGAGAACCCCGGCAAGACGCTCGGCATCGTCGGCCTGATCCTCGGCTTCTTCGGGCCGCTGTCCCTCATCGGCCTGATCCTGTCGATCGTCGGCCTCGTGAAGTCGCGCAAGGTGGGCCAGTCCAACGGCGTGGCCGTCGCCGGCATCATCGTGAGCGGTCTCGTGCTGCTCGGCACGATCATCGTGGGCATCGTCGCCGGCATCGGTATCGCGCACGTCATCGAGACGTGTGGGGAGCTCGGCCCGGGCACGCACTACGTGGACGGCGTCACCTACACCTGCTCCTGAGCACCCGTCCTCGGGACGCCGTGGCGAGGGCGCCCGGCGACGCGCGTCGGTGTGACGCGGACGTCTGCCGGGTGCCCCTCGCCGTGGCGTAGGATGGACGGGTTGCCCGTACGCCCGTCGTACGGTCCCCGCACCCCGCGCCGCAGCAACCAGGCCGGCTCGCGCCGGTGAGACGCGCGCGCAGCACCCGAACCGTTGGAGACCATCGAAGTGAAGAGCGCCGTCGAGTCCCTGGAGCCCACCAAGGTCAAGCTGACCGTCGAGGTGGAGTACGACGAGCTCAAGCCGAGCATCGACCACGCGTACAAGCACATCGCCGAGCAGGTGAACATCCCCGGGTTCCGCAAGGGCAAGGTTCCCCCGCGCATCATCGACCAGCGCGTCGGCTGGGGTGCGGTCGTCGAGCACGCCGTGAACGACGCTCTGTCGAACTTCTACCGCGACGCCGTCACGGCCGAGTCGCTGCGCCCCCTGGGCCAGCCCGAGGTCGAGGTGACCGAGATCCCCGCCAAGGCCGGCGAGGGCCAGCTCGCGTTCACCGCCGAGGTCGAGGTCCGCCCCGAGATCACCCTCCCGGAGCTGTCCGGCATCGAGATCACGGTGGACTCCACCGAGGTGAGCGACGAGGACGTCACCGAGCGCCTCGACGCGCTCCGCGAGCGCTTCGGCACCCTCGTGGGTGTCGACCGCCCGGCCGCCGAGGGCGACTACGTCGTCATCGACCTCAAGGCCGTCATCGGCGACGAGGAGATCGACTCGGTCTCCGGCGTCTCCTACCAGATCGGCGCCGGCAACATGCTGGAGGGCCTCGACGAGGCGCTCACCGGCCTGTCGACGGACGAGACCACGACCTTCGCCACGAAGCTCGCCGGCGGCGAGCACGAGGGCGAGGAGGCGCAGGTCACCGTCACGGCCACCGCCGTCAAGGAGCGCGACCTGCCGACGCCGGACGACGACTTCGCCCAGCTCGCGTCGGAGTTCGACACCCTCGAGGAGCTGACGGCGGACCTGCGCGAGCAGGTCGCGTCGATCAAGACGTCGAACCAGGCCGTCGCCGCCCGCGACCTCCTGCTGGAGAAGCTGCTCGAGGCCGTCGAGGTCCCGGTGCCGTCCGGCGCCGTCGAGGCCGAGGTGCACCGCCACCTGGAGTCGGAGAACCGCCTCGAGGACGACGAGCACCGCGCCGAGGTCACCGAGGACGCCACCAAGGCCCTCAAGAACCAGATCCTGCTCGACACGCTGGCCGAGAAGCTCGAGGTCCAGGTTGGCCAGGGCGAGCTCGTCGAGTACCTGGTCCAGGCCTCGCAGCAGTACGGCATGGACCCGAACCAGTTCATCTCGACCCTCGACCAGGGCGGTCAGATCCCCGCCATGGTCGGCGAGGTCGCCCGTTCCAAGGCCCTCGCCGTCGCGCTCCGCGACATCGAGGTCAAGGACGCCGACGGCAACGTCGTCGACCTGACCGAGTTCATCGGCACCGAGGAGGAGGACGCCGCGGCCGCCGAGGTCGAGGACGCCACCGAGTCCGCCGAGACCGAGGAGTCCGGCGAGGCGGCGGAGGAGACCGAGGAGACGGCCAAGGCCTGATCCCGGAGCGCTCCCGGCCCGCCCGGACTCCCGACGGCCCGCATCGTCCTCACGGACGGTGCGGGCCGTCGTCGTCCCCGGGGCGATGCCGGTGCTCGCCGCGCAGCACCGCGGCGACGCCGAGGCCTGCCAGGCCGAGGCCGACGCCGCCGGCGAGGGAGAGCGGCTCGCCGAACAACGCGGCGCCCGCCAGGGTCGTGGTCGGCACGACGAGGAACAGCAGGGCGTTGAGCGTCGTGACGTCGACGCGCCGCAGCAGCCTCCAGTACAGGCCGTAGGCGGCCAGCGACGGCACCAGCGCCAGGAACAGCGTCGATCCCCAGAAGGCGGGGTCGGCCGGCGGCGTGACGGTGCCGGTGGCCAGCGCGAGCGCGGCGAGGGCGACCACGGCCACGCCCGAGTGGAGGGCCAGCAGGGGGCCCGCCGGCAGGGTCGCGGAACGGCGGCGCTCGAGGAAGGTCGCGGCGACCAGCGACGCGACGGCCGCCGCGGGCAGCGCGTAGGCCCATGCGGGGGCCGTGGTCGACCGCAGATCGCCGGCGACGATCGCCGCGACGCCGGCGAACGCCGTCGCGAGCCCGGCCCACTGGAGCCCCCGGACGCGCTGTCCGAGCAGCGGGCCCACCAGGGTCGCGACCACGACCGGCTGCACGGCGTCCACCAGCGACGTCGTGCCCGTGGACACGCCGAGACCGATCGCGCCGTACACGGGCAGCACGTAGCCGACCTGCGAGAGCAGACCGACGACGACGTGGTGCGCCGCAGCACGCGGCCTGCCGGGTCGGGGGACGAGCCGTGCCGCCTCGGCAGGGGCGCGGGCGCGGCCCCTCCGGCGCAGGAGCCGGACGGTCGCCAGCCCGGCCGTGAGCACCACGGTCACGACGACGTAGCGCCACAGCAGCAGCGTGGGCACGGGCGCCTGACCCGCGCCGAGCCGCGCGCCGAGGAAGCCCGAGCTCCAGGACAGCACGAACGCGGCGGAGGCGAGGACGGTCGTGGTGCCCGCAGGTAGACAGATCTGTTTACTCATGATCGTTACTATACAGATCTGTATACTGGTCGCATGAGCGAGCACATCGCCCCGCGGGCGCCCCTGACCCCGGCGGCGCGCCGGATCCTCGACGCCGCGTCGCGCCTGTTCTACGCCCGTGGGCTGCACGCCGTCGGCGTCGACACGATCGCCGCGGAGGCGGGCGTCACGAAGAAGACGCTCTACGACCGCTTCGGCTCGAAGGAGGCGCTCGAGGTGGCCTATCTCCGCGCCCGCGACGCCCGGTGGGAGGAGCTGCTGGGGCGGAGCCTCGCGGCGCGCCCCGCCCCCGGCGTGGAGCGCGTCCTCGCGTTCTTCGACGCCGTCGAGAAGTGGTCGGTGGCCGAGGGCGGGCGCGGGTGCGCCGCGATCAACGCCCGCGCCGAGGTGGACGACCCCGGGCACCCGGTCGCCGTCGAGGTCGCCCGGCAGAAGGCGTGGGTCCGGGACCTCCTCGAGACCGAGTGCCGCGCCGCCGGGCTCGCCCGGCCCGGCGGGCTCGCCGACGAGCTCATGGTGCTCTACGACGGGGCGCTGGCGGGCTCGGGGACGGGCGTGCCCGCGGAGCCGTTCCGGGCCGCGCGCCGCGCCGCCGGCGCCCTCTGCGCGGCGCACGGGGCGTGAGCCGCGGCCGCCCGCGGCGTCGTCGTGTGCGCCAGCAGCGAAAAGCCCCTCCGCCGGGACGTTTCGCGCGGTTGCCGCACGTTAGGGTCGATCGACGGCGATGACGAAGGAGACGGACGTGAACGACTTGCTGCGGATGGACGGTGCGACGCCGGTGGCGCGCGCCGATGGCCCGGGCCTCGGCCTCAACGACTCCATCTACAACCGGCTCCTCAAGGAGCGCATCATCTGGCTGGGTTCGGAGGTGCGCGACGAGAACGCGAACGCGATCTGCGCCCAGATGATGCTGCTGGCCGCGGAGGACCCGGACAAGGACATCTGGCTGTACATCAACAGCCCGGGCGGCTCCATCACGGCCGGCATGGCGATCTACGACACGATGCAGTACATCAAGCCCGACGTCGCGACCATCGCGATGGGCATGGCGGCCTCGATGGGGCAGTTCCTGCTCTCCTCGGGCGCGAAGGGCAAGCGCTACATCACCCCGCACGCCCGCGTGCTGATGCACCAGCCCTCCGGCGGCGTGGGCGGCACCGCGACCGACGTGCGGATCGGCGCGCAGCTGATCATGCACATGAAGAAGGTGCTCTCCGAGCTGACGGCCGAGCAGACCGGTCAGTCGCTGGAGACGATCCTCAAGGACAACGACCGCGACAAGTGGTTCACCGCGGACGAGGCCCTCGAGTACGGCTTCGTCGACCACGTGGTCACCAACGCCGCCTCGGTCTCGGGCGGTGGCGGCGCGTCGGGCTCCTGACGCCGACCACCCGCCCCCGGAACCCACTGACTTCCCACCCGAGGAGAACACCGTGAGCTACTCAGACGAGTACCAGTTCGCAATGCGGGCCCAGAGCCTGGCGGGCGCCGCGGCGCGTCCCGGCGGCGTCGCGCTCCCGTACGGGTCCAGCACCGACGCGCCCACGTCGCGCTACGTGCTGCCCCAGTTCGAGGAGCGCACCGCGTACGGCTTCAAGCGCCAGGACCCGTACACCAAGCTGTTCGAGGACCGCATCATCTTCATGGGCGTCCAGGTCGACGACGCGTCGGCGGACGACATCATGGCGCAGCTGCTGGTCCTGGAGAGCCAGGACCCCGACCGCGACATCATGATCTACATCAACTCGCCGGGTGGGTCGTTCACGGCCATGACGGCGCTGTACGACACGATGCAGTTCATCAAGCCGCAGATCCAGACGGTGTGCCTCGGCCAGGCGGCGTCCGCCGCGGCCGTGCTGCTCGCCGCCGGCCAGCCGGGCAAGCGACTCGCGCTGCCGAACGCCCGCGTGCTGATCCACCAGCCCGCGATGGAGGGCGGCGGCTACGCCCAGGCGTCCGACATCGAGATCCACGCCAACGAGCTCATCCGCATGCGCGAGTGGCTCGAGTCGACGCTGGCGGCGCACACGGGCAAGTCCGAGGAGCAGGTGCGCGAGGACATCGAGCGCGACAAGATCCTCACCGCCGCGCAGGCGAAGGACTACGGCCTGGTCGACCAGGTGCTCGAGAGCCGCAAGCCGGCCGCTCTCGCGCCGCGCTGACCTGCATGTTCACCGGGTCCGCGGCCTCCCGAGGGGGAGGCCGCGGACCTTGCGACACGACGCACCGGGCTACTCGGCTGACAACGACGCCCCCGTGGTGTGGAATGGATGCAGGACCATTGCTCAGGACGTGCACTCACGAGATGGAGGCTCCCGGTGGCTCGGATCGGTGACGGCGCAGACCTGCTGAAGTGTTCGTTCTGCGGGAAGTCGCAGAAGCAGGTCAAGAAGCTGATCGCCGGCCCCGGCGTGTACATCTGCGACGAGTGCATCGACCTGTGCAACGAGATCATCGAGGAGGAGCTCGGCGAGGCGGCGGAGCTGGGGCTCACCGAGCTGCCGAAGCCGCGCGAGATCTTCGACTTCCTCGAGCAGTACGTCATCGGGCAGGAGCCGGCCAAGCGGGCGCTCGCGGTGGCGGTCTACAACCACTACAAGCGGGTGCAGGCGGGCGAGGCCCAGCGTGACGGCGACGACGCCGTCGAGATCGCGAAGTCCAACATCCTGCTGATCGGCCCCACCGGCACCGGCAAGACCTACCTGGCGCAGACGCTGGCGAAGATGCTGAACGTGCCCTTCGCCATCGCGGACGCCACGGCCCTCACCGAGGCCGGGTACGTGGGCGAGGACGTCGAGAACATCCTCCTCAAGCTCATCCAGGCGGCGGACTACGACGTCAAGAAGGCCGAGACGGGCATCATCTACATCGACGAGGTCGACAAGGTGGCCCGCAAGGCGGAGAACCCGTCGATCACGCGTGACGTCTCCGGCGAGGGCGTGCAGCAGGCGCTCCTGAAGATCATCGAGGGCACCACGGCGTCGGTGCCCCCGCAGGGCGGGCGCAAGCACCCGCACCAGGAGTTCATCCAGATCGACACCACGAACGTGCTGTTCATCGTGGCGGGCGCGTTCGCCGGGCTCGACGACATCGTGGCCTCCCGCGCCCGCAAGCGCGGCATCGGGTTCAGCGCCCCCATGGAGACGGTCGCCGACGACGACCTGTTCGCCGAGGTGCGGCCCGAGGACCTGCAGAAGTACGGCCTCATCCCCGAGTTCATCGGGCGCCTGCCCGTCATCGCGTCCGTGTCGCCGCTCGACCGCGACGCGCTGGTGCGGATCCTCACCGAGCCGCGCAACGCGCTCGTCAAGCAGTTCCAGCGGATGTTCGAGATCGACGGCGTCGAGCTCGAGTTCGAGCAGGACGCGGTCGAGGCGATCGCCGAGCAGGCGCTGTTGCGGGGCACCGGGGCGCGCGGGCTGCGCGCCATCATGGAGGAGGTCCTCCAGCAGGTGATGTTCGACGTGCCGAGCCGCGACGACGTCGAGCGGGTGGTGGTGAGCCGCGAGGTCGTGCTGGAGAACGTCAACCCGACGCTCGTGCCGCGCACGTCGCCCGTGCGCCGTCGCACCCCCCGCGAGAAGAGCGCCTGAGCCTTACCGGGCGGCCACCGGGCCACTACCGGGAGTAGAGCGCGTCGACCTCGTCCGCGAAGTCGCGCAGCACGAGGTCGCGCTTCACCTTCAACGACGGCGTCAGGTACTCGTTCGCCTCCGTGAAGTCGCCCTCGAGCACCCGGAACTTGCGGATCGACTCCGCCCGGGAGACGGCCGAGTTGGCCTCCTCGACGGCGGCGTCGAGCGCCGCGAGCACCCGCGGGTCGGTCCGCGCCGCCCCCGCCGACATGGGCGGGATGCCCTGCGTGGCCAGCCAGCCGGGCAGCATCTCGGCGTCCAGCGTGACGAGCGCGCCGATGAAGGGACGCTTGTCGCCCACGACGACGACCTGTGACACCAGCGGGTGTGCCCGCACCCGGTCCTCCAGCGGCGCCGGGGCGACGTTCTTGCCGCCCGCGGTGACGATGATCTCCTTGGTGCGGCCCGTGATGCGCAGGTGGCCGTGGTCCAGCGCGCCCAGGTCGCCGGTGCGGAACCAGCCGTCCACGAGCGCGTCGGCGGTGAGGTCGGGTCGACCCCGGTAGCCGCGGAAGAGGTGCGGGCCTGCCACGAAGACCGCGCCGTCGTCGTCGATCCGCACCGAGGTGCCGGGGAAGGGCGGGCCGACCGTGCCGATGCGCAGGTCGGAGGGCAGGTTCACGGCGGTCGGCGCCGTCGTCTCGGTGAGGCCGTACCCCTCGAGGACCGTGAGCCCGGCCCCGCGGAAGAAGTGGCCGAGCCGGTCGCCGAGGGGCGCGCCGCCCGAGATCGCGTACCGCAGCTCCCCGCCCATCGCGGCGCGCAGCTGCGACAGCACGAGCCGGTCGGCCAGCGCGTGCCGGGCCCGCAGCGTCGCCGGGACGCGCCCGGCGTCGAGCGCGCGCGAGTACTGGCCCGACACGCGCGCGGCCCAGCCGAACACGCGCCGCTTGGTGCGCGACCCGGCGCGCTGCTCGGCGGAGTTGTAGACCTTCTCGAACACGCGGGGGACGGCGAGCAGGAACGTCGGCCGGAACGTCTTCAGGTCGTCGGTGAGCGTCCTGACGTCGGGCAGGTGGCCGAGCACCGAGCCGCTGGCGATCACCGCGACCTGGATCAGTCGCGCGAACACGTGCGCCAGCGGCAGGAAGAGCACGGTGCGCGCGCCGTCCGCCTCCAGGAGCTCCGGCAGGGCGAGGCGGGCGTTCATCGCGAGGTGCGCGAAGTTGCCGTGGGTGAGCTCGGCGCCCTTGGGTCGGCCCGTGGAGCCGGAGGTGTAGACGATCGTGGCGAGGTCGTCGCGGCGCACGGCGTCACGGCGGTCCGCGACGTCCCGCGCGGGGACGGACACCCCGGCCTCGCGCAGCGCGTCGACGGCACCGGTCGCGATGACGAGCACCTCCTCGAGGTCGGGCAGGTCGTCGTCCACCTGCCGCACGGCGTCCGCGTGCGCGGGTGTCTCCACCACGACGAGGCGGGCGCCGGAGTCCTCGAGGATCCAGCGCACCTGCTCGGGGGAGGAGGTCTCGTACACCGGCACGACGACGGCGCCGGCCGCCCAGGCGGCGAAGTCGAGCAGCGTCCACTCGTACCGGGTGCGCGACATGATCGCGACCCGGTCGCCGGGCTCGATCCCGCGGGCGACGAGCCCGCGCGCCACGGCCGTGACGTCGGCCTGGAACTCGCCCGCGGACACGGGCACCCACGAGCCGTCGGACGCGGAGCGGCGCTCGACGAGCGTCCGGTCGCCGGCGCGGGCGACCCGGTCGGCCAGCAGCGTGCTGATGCTCGTGCCCTCGGGCACGTCCACGAGGCTGGGCGTCGTCGCGACCGTCATCTACTCTCTCTCCGTGCGTGGGTGCGGCATGCGCGGTGCGGCATGCGGGGGCGGCGTCGTGCCGCCGAGGAAGGCCGACAGGTGCCTGACCAGTCTCCGGTCGGCGTGCGGGCCGACGTGGGACCTTACACGCTCGGCGCGCCTCGTAGGATCGAGGCATGCCCGACACCCCTCACGACGTCCCCCAGGACTCCGCCCCGCGCCCCGCGACGGACGGGATGCCCCAGGAGATCCTGGACCTGCGCGCCAGCATCGACAACATCGACGCCGCGCTCGTGCACCTGCTGGCCGAGCGCTTCAAGATGACGCGGCGCGTGGGCGAGCTCAAGGCCGTGGGCGGGCTGCCGCCCGCCGACCCGTCCCGCGACCGCCAGCAGGTCGACCGCCTCAAGGGCCTGGCGGAGGGCGCCGGGCTCGACCCCGAGTTCACCGAGCAGTTCCGCAACTTCATCGTGTCCGAGGTGATCCGCCATCACGAGCGCATCGCCGAGGAGCACGCCGCCGGGCGCCTCAAGGGCGAGCTGCCGCCGCTGGACACCTACGCTTGAAGAGGTGAGATCTGACCCGGTCCCCTCGGGTCGGCCGAGGTCCTGGCGCTTCCCCGTGACGGGGTGGCGTCCGCCGCGTTTCCGTCGCAGGCTGGGTGTTCAGCCCGACGACGGACACCTGGGGGACCACGGATGAAGATCGACTGGCTCAAGCCCCTCGTCGGACGCCCCGGACCGTTCGCGACCGTCTACCTGGACGCGACGCCCTCGGCCGAGGCGGGCGACAGGGACGTCGCGAACCGGTGGCGGGCGGTGCGGCGTTCCTTGGAACGGCAGACGGCGCCCGCGAGCGTGCTGGACGCGCTCGAGGCCGCCGTCCTGCGACCGACGCGCACGGCGGGCGCCCACGGCCGGGTGCTCATCGCCTCGGACGGCGGGGTCGCGGTGGACCGCGTGCTGCGCAACCCGCCCGCTGTCGCGACCGGCGCGTGGCTGCCCGTGCCGGTGCTGCTGCAGGCGGCGCAGGCGGCGGACGAGGCGGTCGACGCCCTGTGCGTCGCCGTCGACCGGAGCGGCGCGGACTTCTGGCCGTGCGACGCGGGCGGCCGGCCCGGCGCCGCCCGGGAGACGTTCGAGGGGCCGAACGACGAGGTGAGCAAGACCTCCAGCACCGGCACCAAGCGCGCCATCATCGAGTCGCGCGCCGAGGACTCCTGGAAGCGCAACGCGGCGGCCGTCGCGGCCGAGATCGACCGGCGCGTGGCGGAAGGGAGCCCGGAGGTGGTGCTGCTCACCGGCGACGTGCGCGCAGTGAACCTGGTGCGCGCGGAGCTCGGGCAGGAGGCCTCCCGGCGCACCGTGGAGGTCGCGGGCGGCGGGCGCGGGCCGGGCGTGCGCGCGGACACCTTCGAGGCCGCGGTCGAGGACGCCCTCGACTCCTACCGGGAGCGACGGCGCGAGGTGGTGCTGGCCGAGTACCGCCAGGACCAGGGGCGCGAGGAGGGGGCCGTGTCGTCGATCGACGACGTCGTCGCCGTCCTGGCCCGCGGTCAGGTCAAGGCGCTCGTCCTGGCCGAGCAGATCGCGATCGACTCGACGTCGGCCCTGGCGGCCTCTGCCGGCGGGGCCGGGGGAGCGGGCGGCGCCGACGGCCTGCTCGGGGGGCGCACGCTGTGGATCGGGCCGGACCCGATGCACATCGCGACGTCGCGCGCCGACCTGACGGACCTCGGCGTCACGGAGGGTCTCGAGGAGCTGCCCGCGACGTCGGCCCTGCTGCGGGCGGCGATCGGCCAGGACGCCGCGCTGACTTTCGCGCCCGAGGGCTCCGTGGAGCTCATGGACGGCGTCGGCGCGACCCTGCGGTGGCACGACGACGGGACGCCGAAGGAGGTCGCCGCCACCATGAGCGGCGACGGCGACCGGTTCACCACGCCGAGATAGAGAACGCGGGTCCGGGTTCTCTATCTCGGCGTCAGGCCTTCGGCTTGCGGGCCGGGGGCTCGCCCAGCTCGGACGCGGTGACGACGATGCCGCCCTGCACGTCCGGGTTGCCCTGGCCCTCGGCCGCCTCGACGACGTCGAGGGCGCCCGTGGCGCGGCCGGCGCCGCGCACGTCGTCGAGGGCCGACCGGACGCCCTCGAGCAGCGCGGCCGGGACCACCATGGAGGCGCTGAGGATCGGCGTGCGCATGGAGACCTTGGCCTCCGACTTGATCTTGCGCAGCGCCGCGAGCGCGTGCCCGGCGGCGGCGAGCTGCACGGGGTCGGCGTCGCCGGCCGCGTCGCGCAGCGGGGCGGCCACGGGCCAGGCGGCGTGGTGCACCGAGCCGGCGCGCCACCACGACCAGACCTCCTCGGTCGCGAACGGCAGGAACGGCGCCAGGAGGCGCAGCAGGGTGTCGACCGCGAGGGCGAGGGCGGTGCGGGCGGACTCGGTCTCTGCGGTCACCTCGGTGGCCGCGGCGCCCGCTCCGTACGCGCGGTCCTTGACCAGCTCGAGGTAGTCGTCGCAGAACGTCCAGAAGAACGTCTCGGTGACCTCCAGCGCGCGGGTGTGGTCGTACGCCTCGAACGCGGCGGTGGCCTGCTCGACGACGTCCGCCAGCCCCGCGAGCATCGCGCGGTCCAGGGGGACGGTCACGCGTGCCGGGTCCAGCACGATCTCGCCGGCGCCGGACTCGGGGTCGACGCCGAAGGTCAGCGCGAACTTCGAGGCGTTGAGCACCTTGATCGCGAGGCGGCGGCCGATCTTCATCTGCCCGACCTCGAACGCGGCGTCCGTGCCCAGGCGTGCCGCGGCGGCCCAGTAGCGCACCGCGTCCGCGCCGTGCTCCTCGAGCAGCGCCATCGGCGTGACGACGTTGCCCTTGGACTTGGACATCTTCTTGCGGTCCGGGTCCAGGATCCAGCCGCTGATCGCCGCGTGCTTCCACGGCAGCACCCCGCACTCGAGGTGCGAGCGCACCACCGAGGAGAACAGCCAGGTGCGGATGATGTCCTGGCCCTGCGGGCGCAGGTCCATCGGGTACACGCGGGAGAACAGGTCGGCGTCGCGCTCCCAGCCGGACACGATGAGCGGCGACAGGGACGACGTGGCCCAGGTGTCCATGACGTCGGCGTCCCCGACGAAGCCGCCGGGTGCGCCGCGCTGCGACTCGTCGTAGCCGGCCGGGGCCTGCGACGTCGGGTCGACGGGCAGCTCGGCCTCGGTCGGCACGATCGGGTGGTCGTGGTCGACGTCGCCGTCCTGCGTCACCGGGTACCAGAGCGGCACGGCGACGCCGAAGAAGCGCTGGCGCGAGATGAGCCAGTCGCCGTTGAGCCCGTTCACCCAGTTGTCGTAGCGCACGCGCATGAAGTCCGGGTGGAAGTCGAGCTCCTTGCCGCGGGCCAGCAGCTCGGCCTTGAGGTCGCGGGCCTCCCAGTCGCGCCCGCCGTTGCGGATGTACCACTGGCGGGAGGTGACGATCTCGAGGGGCTTGTCGCCCTTCTCGTAGAAGTTCGTCATGCGCTGGGTGGGCGTCGGGTCGCCGTCCAGGTCTCCGGACGCGACGAGCGCGTCGACGACGGCCTTGCGGGCGCTGAACGTGGTCTTGCCGGCCAGCTCCTCGGCGTACAGCGCCTCGCCCGGGCCGCCCGCGATCCAGGCCGGCGTCTCGCGCGACAGGCGGCCGTCGCGCTGGATGACCGAACGGGTGGCGAGCTGCAGCTCGCGCCACCACTGCACGTCGGTGAGGTCGCCGAAGGTGCAGCACATGGCGATGCCGGCGCCCTTGTCCATCGCGGCGGCCGGGTGCGCGAGCACGGGCACCTCGACGCCGAACAGGGGCGAGGTCACGGTGGTGCCGAAGAGGCCCTGGTACCGCTCGTCGTCGGGGTGGGCGATGAGCGCCACCACGGCCGGGATGAGCTCCGGTCGCGTGGTCTCGATGTAGACCGGGCTGCCGACCGCGCCGTCCGACGTCGTGCGGTGGAACGCGACCCGGTGGTAGTGACCCGGGTACTCGCGCGCCTCGAGCTCGGCCTGCGCGACGGCGGTCTGGAACGTCACGTCCCACAGGCCCGGCGCCTCGGCCTGGTACGCCTCGCCGCGGGCGAGGTTGCGCAGGAAGGCGCGCTGCGACGCGGCCCGGGAGGTGGCGTCGATCGTCTGGTAGTTCTGGGCCCAGTCCACGGACAGGCCGAGGCGGCGCCACAGCTCCTCGAACTGGCGCTCGTCGTCGGCGGTGAGCCGCTCGCACAGCTCGATGAAGTTGCGGCGGCTGACCGGCACCTGGTCGCCGGGCTTCACGTTCTTGCCGTCGGTGCCCTCGTGCGGGGGCTCGAAGCCCTCGACGTACGGCAGCGAAGGGTCGCAGCGCACGCCGTAGTAGTTCTGCACGCGGCGCTCGGTGGGCAGGCCGTTGTCGTCCCAGCCCATCGGGTAGAAGACCTTCTTGCCGCGCATCCGCTGGAAGCGGGCGACCGTGTCCGTGTGCGTGTAGCTGAACACGTGGCCCACGTGCAGCGAGCCGGAGACCGTGGGCGGCGGGGTGTCGATCGAGTACACCTGCTCGCGCGTGGCGGTGCGGTCGAACGCGTAGGTGCCCTCGGCCGACCAGCGCTCGTCGAAGCGCTGCTCCAGACCCTCCAGGCTGACCTTGTCCGGTACCTCCCGGACCACCGCGCGGACGACGTCGCCGGCTACCTGAGCAACAGGGTTGCCGGCGGGCGGGGTCGCTGCGGAGGTCTGCGCGGGCGCGGTCGGCGCCTCGGGGGTCGGGAAGTCGCTCATGGTCGCTCATTCTCCCAGATCCGAGGGGCCCGCCGGGCATGGCCGTCTCGATCGGCGGACGCCGCCGGAACGTCGGCCAGAGCCTCTGACTAAAGTCAGAGGTATGACGGGATCGACGGGCGGAGCGACGGCGGAGACCGGCGGACAGGTCGAGCACCAGGTGGACGTCGTGCGGCGGTTCAACCGCAGCTACACGCAGCGGGTGGGCGCGCTCGAGGACTCGTTCCTGGGCACCGGGATGCCGCTGGGCACCGCGCGCCTCCTCTTCGAGATCGGCACCGAGCCGGGCACCACACGGGACCTGCGCGCCCGGCTCGGCCTGGACTCCGGGTATCTCAGCCGCCTGCTGCGCAGGCTCGAGTCCGACGGGCTCGTCGCCGTCGTGCCCGACGACGAGGACCGGCGCCGGCGCCGCGTGGACCTCACCGCCGCGGGCCGCCGCGCCTGGGACGACCTGGAGCGCCGGTCGGTGGACCGCGCCCGCGACCTCGTCGCGCCCCTTACCGACCGCCAGCGCGCCCGGCTCGCCGCGGCGCTCGCCGAGGCGGACCTGCTGGTGCGGGCCGCGACGGTGTCCCTCGAGCGCGTGGACCCGGCGTCGGACCTCGCTCGGCGGGCCGTGGCGGCCTACGTGGCGGAGCTCGACGAGCGGTTTCCCGGCGGCTTCGACCCCGGACCGTCGCCCGCCCCCGGCGAGCGCGACGCCGAGGACGCGCGCCTCGCGCCGCCGTCGGGCGCGTTCGTCGTGGCGACGAGCGACGGCGAGCCCGTCGCGTGCGGCGGGGTGCGGACGCTGCCGGACGGCGAGGCCGACGACTCAGCCGGGGGCGTGGGTGAGATCAAGCGGATGTGGGTGCACCCCGGCTGGCGCGGCGCCGGGCTCGGCTCCCGGCTGCTGCGGCACCTCGAGGGCGTGAGCCGCGACCTAGGCCACCGGGAGGTGCGGCTCGACACGAACGGGACGCTCACCGAGGCGGTCGCGATGTACGAGCGCGCCGGGTACCGGCGCATCGCCCGGTACAACGACAACCCGTACGCCGAGCGCTTCTTCGCCAAGCGGCTGGGCTGAGCGGGCGGGCTGAGGGAGCGTCTGCTGGGTCGACCCGGTACCACGTACCTGGTCGTCGGCCGGGGATAGGGTCGGAAGCATGGCTGCGAACCCCGACCTGACCATCGGCTATGCCGCGATGCTCGAGCAGTTCCACCCCACCGACGTGGTCGCGTACTCGGCCTACGCGGAGGAGCACGGCTTCTCCGGCGTCATGGCCGCCGACCACTTCCAGCCGTGGGTGCCGCAGCAGGGCGAGGCGGCCTTCGTGTGGAACGTGCTGACGGCGCTCGGCGAGCGCACCCGCGGCGACCTGGGCCCCGGCGTCACCGCGCCGACGTTCCGCTGGCACCCGGCGATGGTGGCGCAGGCGTCGGCCACGCTCGCCGCGATGTACCCGGGCCGGCACTGGCTGGGCCTGGGGTCCGGCGAGGCGCTCAACGAGCACGTCGTCGCCGGGTACTGGCCCGAGGCCCCCGAGCGGATCAACCGCATGTTCGAGGCCATCGACATCATCAAGAAGCTGTTCGCGTCCGGCATCGACGGCAAGGACGTCAAGCACTCCGGGCAGTACTACAAGATGGAGTCCACGCGGCTGTGGACCATGCCCGAGGTGCCGCCGGAGATCCTGGTCGCCACCGCCGGGCCGATCACCGCCAAGCGCGCCGGCAAGCACGCCGACGGCCTCATCACCGTCGGGGCGCCGCTGGAGAAGATCGAGATGCTGTTCGGCAAGTTCGACGACGGCGTGCGCGAGTCCGGTCGTGACCCGCAGGGGATGCCCAAGGTGCTGCAGGTGCACATGTCGTGGGCGGCCACGGACGAGGAGGCGCTCGCGAACGCGATGACCGAGTGGCCCAACGGCGGCATGAAGTTCCCCAAGGCCGACATCCGCTCCCCGCACGACTTCGCGCAGATGGCCAAGCTGGTGCGCCCGGAGGACTTCGAGGGCCGCATGGTCATCAGCGCCGACCCGGACGAGCACCGCGCCGCCATCCAGAAGTACGTCGACCTCGGCTTCGACCGCATCTACCTGCACAACGTGGGGCGCAACCAGAAGGAGTGGATCGAGGTCTTCGGCCGCGAGGTGCTCCCGAAGCTGGTGCGGTGAGCGCTCGGCTCACGCTCTGGGCGCCCGCCGGGTTCCCCGAGGTGCGGCCCGGCGACGACCTGGCGCGGCTGGTGGGCGACGCCCTGGCCGCCGACGGCGCGGCGTCGGGGGACCCGGTCGCCGAGGGGGACGTCGTCGTCGTGACCTCCAAGATCGTCTCGAAGGCCGAGGGGCGCGTGGTGCGCGCCGCCGACCGCGAGCAGGCGATCACCGACGAGACCGTGCGGGTGGTCGCGACGCGCGAGCGGCCCGACGGCCTGCCCCCGCTGCGGATCGTGGAGAACCGGCTGGGCCTGGTGATGGCCGCCGCCGGCGTGGACGCCTCCAACACCCCCGACGGCACGGTGCTGCTGCTGCCGGAGGACCCCGACGCTTCGGCCCGCGCGCTGCGGGCCGCCCTGCGTGCGCGGTTCGGCCTGGACCGGCTCGGCGTCGTCGTCACCGACACCGCCGGTCGGACCTGGCGCGACGGGCTCACCGACATCGCGATCGGCGCGGCCGGCGTGGACGTCGTCGACGACCTGCGCGGCGGGGTCGACGCGCACGGTCGGCCGCTGTCGGTCACCGTGACCGCCGTCGCCGACGAGGTCGCCGCCGCGTCGGAGCTGGTGCGCGGCAAGGCGGACGGCCGGCCCGTCGCGGTGGTGCGCGGGCTCGCGCGGCACGTGCGCGCGGGGGACGGGCCGGACGCCGACGGCCCCGGCGCCCGCTCGCTGGTGCGCCCCAGCGCCGACGACCTGTTCCGCGAGGGCAGCGCCGAGGCCTACGCCCGCGGGCTCGCGGACGGCCGTGCCGAGGTAGTACGAGACCCTGCGAGGTAGTTCCGGACGGCGCGAGGTAGTGCGGGGCTCCGTGAGGTAGTTCCGGACGGCGCGAGGTAGTGCGGGGCTCCGTGAGGTAGTTCCGGACGGCGCGAGGTAGTGCGGGGCTCCGTGAGGTAGTACGAGGTGGTGCGGGAATCCGCTCGCCCGGAGGCGGCGCCGTCGCCTACGGTGCCGACATGCCTGCGCCCGAGACCTCCCTGCCCGCGGACTGGATCGAGCACCGCCGCCCCGACGACCGCGAGGCGCTCGGCTGGCTGCGCCCCGAGGGCGACGGCTGGGTCGCCGTGTCGCTGCTCGGCCGCGACGTGAGCGGGCCGCTCGACTGGACCGACGCCGAGGACGCGCTCGAGGCGGCCGGGCTGTCGTGGATGGCCGACGTCTGGACGCTCGAGCGCGACGGCGACGAGCCGCTGCGCGTGAAGCTCGTCGAGGTCACGCCCGACCGCGTCGTCGTGCAGACCGACGACTTCGGCGCGATCGACGTCGCGGTCGAGCGGTTCGAGCTGCCGTGGCCGGCGCCGTCGGCGCTGCGCCCGCGCCGCGAGGGCGACCCGGACGGGCGGGTGCTCTTCGCCCGCTGAGACGCTCCGGGGGCCGCGGCCCGAGGCGGCTCAGCCGGCGTCGGTCGTGCCCTCGTAGAGGCCGATCCGGTTGCCGTCCGGGTCCTGGAGCACCGCCCACCAGCTGGTGGGGCTGATCTCGGACTTCTCCATGAGCACCGTGCCGCCGAGCGCCGCCACCTTCGCGAGGGCGTCGTCGATGGAGTCGACCTCGACGTAGCTGCGCGGCTGCTCGAAGCCCTCGCTGCGCGGCGCCAGCCCGCCCCCGCTGATCTGGTTGGGCGCCCGCCACATGGGGTAGTCCTCGAACCCGGGCGGGGCCTCGATCTGCCAGCCGAACAGGCCGGAGTAGAAGCCCTTGGCGCGCTCCTTGTCCGTCACCGGGATGTCGATGTGCGTGATGTCGCCGTGAGCCATCGTCGTGCTCCTCGCTCGTCGTGCGGTGAGTCACCACGCTAGCCGCGGGCCGGCGCCCGGCAGGGCGGGTGCCGGGGGCAAGGATCATCGGCGCGCCGCCTGGTAGACGCCGTCGCACGTCGTGATACTCGGTCTCGGTGTTCACCGTCGAACGCCTGCGGACACAACAAGGGAGTTGTCATGCACCTCGCACGTCGCACGCGCCGTACCGCCCTCGCCGCGGCCTCCGCCGCCACCGTCGGCATCGTCGCGGCCGCCGGCCTCGTCGCCGCCCCCGCCTCGGCCGCGCAGGAGCCGGAGAAGTACGTCGCCCTCGGCGACTCGTACTCCGCCGGGTCGGGCATCCTGCCCCCTGACCCCGACGCCCCGCTCGCCTGCCTGCGCACGACCCTGAACTACCCGCACTTCGTGGCCGACCGGATCGGCGCGGACCTCGTGGACGTCACCTGCGGCGCGGCCCAGACGAAGGACCTCAGCCAGGCCCAGTACCCGGGTGTCGCGCCGCAGCTCGACGCGGTCACCGAGGGCACGGACCTGGTCACGCTGACCATCGGCGGCAACGACAACAGCACGTTCATCGGCGCGCTGCTCGCCTGTGGCTCCGCCGGGGCCCTCACGGGCGGGCGCGGCAACCCGTGCGAGCGCACCTACGGCGACCGGTTCACCGACCAGGTCGAGGAGTCCACCTACCCGGCCGTCCGGCAGGCGCTCGAGGACATCAGGGCGCGGGCCCCCCACGCCCGGGTCGCGATCCTCGGCTACCCGTGGATCGTGCCGGCGGAGAAGGGCTGCTTCGCCAAGCTCCCCGTCGCGGCCGGCGACGTGCCCTACCTGCGCGACCTCCAGGCCACGCTGAACGGCGTCATCGAGCGGGCGGCCGACGAGACAGGTGCGACGTTCGTCGACCTCGCGGAGCGCAGCGAGGGCCGCGACGCGTGCGCCCCGGCCGGCGAGCGGTGGGTGGAGCCGCTGCTGTTCGGCACGAACGTGGTGCCCGTGCACCCGAACGCGCGCGGCGAGAGCGCGATGGCGGACGCCGCCCTGGATGCGTTGGGCTACTGAGCGCGCCCGCCCCGAGGTGGCCGGGGATCACTCCGCGGGCGGCACGACCGGGGTCGGCGTGCCGCCCGTGATCCGGACCAGCTCGTCGTAGGACGTGGGGAACACGGTCTTCGCGTGGCCTGCCGCGGCCCACACGACGTCGTGGACCCCCAGGTCGACGTCGACCAGCGTGCGCACCGGTGAAGGATGCCCGACGGGCGCGACGCCGCCGATCACCTGGCCGGTGGCGTCGCGCACGGTCTCCTTGCTCGCCCGCGCGAGCCGCCCGCCGAGGCGCGAGCCCAGGAAGTCGGTGTCGACGCGGTGGGCGCCGCTCGTGAGGACGAGCACGGGCTCGTCGTCGAGCGTGAAGACCAGCGAGTTCGCGATGGCGCCGACGGGGACACCGAGCGCCTCGGCGGCGCGGGCGGCGGTGGTGGCGTGGTCGTCCAGCCAGCGGATCTCGCCGTCCGCCCCCGCGGCGTCCAGCGCGGCGCGGACGCGGTCGACGGCGGGGTGGGAGGCGGCAGGATCGACGGGGTCGGCGTGTGCCGGTGCCGCCGCGACGACGCCGGCGGGCGCCGCGGGCCGCTCGTCCTCGGGCGTCACGTCGTCCCCGGAGAGCCACCGCAGCCACACGCTGCGGGGGTCGCCCTCGAGCACGAGCGCCCGCACCAGCAGGGTGAGCGGGATCGCGAGGATGGCGCCGAGCGGGCCGATGACGAACGTCCAGAAGACGACGGACACGAAGCTCAGCGTGAGGCTGAGGCTCACGGCGTCGGAGACGAACTTGGGCTGCACCAGCACCTGGAGCACCACGTTGACGACGCAGTAGACCGCGGCGACGGCGAGGGCCAGGGGCCAACCGCCCACGACGAAGGCCATGACGAGCGGCGGGACCAGGCCCAGCACGAAGCCGATGTTCGGGATGAAGTTGGTGACGAACGCGAGGATCGCCCACACGACCGGGGCGGGGACGCCGAGCAGCGCGAGGGCGAAGCCGTCGACGATCGCGACGACGGCGCCGAAGGTCGCGTTGACCACGAAGTAGCGGCGCACCCCGGTGCTGAACCGCGTCGCGCGGCCGATCTGCTCCGCGTGCGTGGCGCCGAAGACGCGGGACGCGGTCGCGTACCGGGCGGCGTCGGCGGCCATGAAGATGGAGTACGCGAGCACGAAGAAGAATGCCGTCGCGATCGACAGCACCATGCCGCTCACGCTGCCGGCCAGGCTGAGGAGGCGGGACGGCTCCAGGAACGACGTCGCCGCGTCCGTGACCTGCGTGTCGAGGCCGAGCTCGGACAGCTGCGCGGCGACCTGCGTGACCGACTGCTCGAGGTCGCGGAAGTACTCCGTCACCAGGTCGGCGAACTGGAAGCCGGCGAACACGAGCATCGCGAGCAGGGCCGCGAGGATGAGGTACGCGACGACGATCACGGCCGTGGTGGCCGCCCAGCGCGGCCAGCCCCGGGCCTCCAGCGGGCGCCGCACCGGGTGGCAGATGATGACGATCACCGCGGCGAGGAACACGGGGGCCAGGACGTCCCGCGCCCAGTACATGCCCGCGAGGACCAGCACGGCGCCGCCGAGCGCCAGCAGGGTGCGGGTCGCGGGGTTGAGGCCGCCGGGGTCGGTGGTCGGGCTGCCGGGCGCGGTCGTCGCGGTCGAGGTCACCCCGCGACCCTAGCGACCGCGCCCGGCGACGGCGCGCACGACCACGCGGCGGCGAGCGCCTCGCTCAGATCCAGCGCTTCCAGCGGAAGACGGCGAACAGCGCGACGCTCACGCTGAGCATGGCCACCAGCGCGGCCGGGTACCCCCAGGCCCAGTGCAGCTCGGGCATGTCGTCGAAGTTCATCCCGTACACGGTGCCGACCAGGGTCGGGGCGAAGAGGATGGCGGCCCAGCCGGAGATCTTCTTGACCTCCTCGCCCTGCCGGATGCTCGCCTCGGTGAGGTGCGTCATCTCCTCGTTCTGCCGCTGGGCCACGAGGGTGGCGTTGACGGTGAGGATGTCGCGCAGGGCGGCGCGGAACGACTCGACGCGGTCCGCGACCTCGGTGAGGTGGTCGGCGGCGTCGCGCAGGTAGGCCTGCATCTCCTCGGTGACGCCGTACTTCTCCGCGCCCTTGGCGAGCGAGCCGCACACGCGCTGCAGGGGGCGGACCGCCCGCTGGAACTCGACGACCTCGCGGGAGAGCTCGTAGATGCGCCGCGAGACCGCCGCGTCGCCACCGAACACCTCGGACTCGATCTCGTCGATGTCGCCGTCGAGGCCGGCGACGACGGGCGCGTAGTCGTCGACGACGCGGTCCACGATCGCGTACAGCACCGACTCGGGCCCGCGGGCCAGCATGGCCGGGTGCGCCTCGAGGTGCGTGCGCACGGCCGACAGGTCGGGGCACGCGCCGTGCCGCACCGTGACGACGAAGTCGGGGCCCACGAAGACGTGCAGCTCGGAGAACTCCACCTCTTCCGCCTGGTCGAGGTACCGGGCGGCGTGCAGGACGACGAACAGCGTGTCGCCGTAGCGCTCGATCTTGGGCCGCTGGTGCGCGACGATCGCGTCCTCGACGGCCAGCGGGTGCAGGTCGAACTCGCGTGCCAGCTGGGCGAGCTCGTTCTCGTCGGGCCGCTCGAGACCGATCCACGCCATGCCGCCGGGGTGGGCGCGCAGCTCGCGGAACGTGTCGGCGAGGCGGGTGAAGCTCGCGACCCGGCGGCCGTCCGCGTCGTACAGGGCGGACTCGACGATCGACGTGCGGCCGGGCACCTCGCGGCGCGGGGCCGCGGTGTCGGGGTGCCCGCCGGCGAGGTGGGCGCCGGAGGCGGGCGTGGCGCGGCGGGGGCGCAGCGCGCCGAGCAGGGGGCGGGTGCGGGCCGTGCGGGCGGCGGACGCGCGGGCAGAGGTGACGGACATGGCGGACTCCGAGCGTGCAGGGGCGTGCAGGGACGAGGACGTCGGTCCCGCGACTGCGGCTGGAGGCGCCCCGGACGTCGGGGTGCTCGGAGGTGCGGTGGCGCCGGATCAGGGCACGTGCGCCACGGCCGCCCGGCGCGGCCGGGCGGGGAGCCGTCAGTCGCGGCTCGGACTACTGGGAGGCTCGCTACGGGTCATGTGGCGCGCACCTCCCTCGTCGTCCTGCGGCGGTCGCCGCTGCTGCTCAGGCCGTCGGCCAGCATAGCCCCGCCGCGCCGGCCCGGGCCACGACCGGGAGCGCGTCGTCGGGGTGATCTCCGCGACGTCGGCGCCGACAGCCTGCAGGCCTGGCTCAGCGGCGCGGGTCGACGACCACCATGCCGGAGCGCGGGGTGTCCGCCAGGCCCGGGAGCAGGGTCGCGCCCTCGTCGAGGCCGACGACGCGGTCGACGAGGTCGGCGGGGCGGAGCGTGCCGTCGGCGACGCGAGCCAGCATCTCCGGGTAGTCGGCGGCGGCCATCCCGTGGCTGCCGAGCACGTCCAGCTCCCAGCCGATCACGCGCGACATCGGCACGCGGGGGTGGCCGTCGACCGGCGGCAGGAGGCCCACCTGCACGTGGCGGCCCCGCCGTCGCAGGCTGCCGATCGCGTCGGCGCAGGTGCGCTCGCTGCCGACGGCGTCGACGCTCACGTGGCAGCCGCCGGTGAGCTCGTGCACCGCGGCGGCCACGTCGACGTCCTCGTCGGCGCGGACCGTGTGCGCGGCCCCGGCCCGGCGGGCGGCGTCGAGCGCGCCGTCGTGCCGGTCGACGGCGACGACGCGCGCGCCGAGCGCCGCCGCGACCATGACGGCGCTGAGGCCGACGCCGCCGGCGCCCACCACGACCACCCACTCGTCCGGGCGCACGCGCGCCCGCCCGGCGACCGCGCGGTAGGCGGTGGCGAAGCGGCACCCGAGGCTCGCCGCGGTGGCGTCGTCGACGTCGTCCGGCAGAGCGACGAGGTTGGTGTCGGCGGCGTGCAGCACGACCAGCTCGGCGAACGACCCGGCGTGCGTGAACCCCGGCTGCGTCTGGTCCGGGCAGACCTGCGCCTGCCCGGAGCGGCACCAGTCGCAGCGCCCGCAGCCGCAGACGAAGGGCGAGGTCACCCGGTCGCCCACGCGCCAGCGCGTGACGCCGTCGCCCACCGCGGCGACCACCCCGGCCAGCTCGTGGCCTGGCACGTGGGGGAGGGAGGTGATGTCGGTGTCGTGGCCCGCCCAGGCGTGCCAGTCGCTGAGGCACAGGCCGCTCGCACGGACCCGCACCACGACGCCGCCGGGCGGCGCCGCGGGGTCGGGCACCTCGCGGACCGTGACGGGGCCGCCGAACCGGTCGAACGTCATCGCGCGCACGGGGCGATCCAACCATCGACCCACCAGGTTGTCGGAGCGTCGTCTCAGGCGGCGGTCCACCTGAGACCGCGCGTATCACGATTGGGACACGGCGCGCGGGCGCCGCTAGCGTGCCCCGGTGACCCAGACCCGGTCGCGGGCGACGTCGCTCGCGTGCTCCCTGTTCCTGCTCGTCCTCGCGGCGCTCGCCGTCTGGTCGGTGCTGCCCCCGTCCGCGCGCCCGGCCGACGCCGCCGCGGACGAGTTCAGCGCCGAGCGCGCGTTCACGACGGTCGAGGCGGTCGGCGGGGAGGTGCACCCCCACGGCACCGCCGCGGCCGCAGCGGTCCGCGACACGATCGTGGCTGACCTCGAGGAGCTCGGTCTCGACCCCGAGGTGACCGACGGCGTCGGCATGTCCGGGCGCCTGGGCGACCAGAGCCGCGTCGCGGCCACGAAGAACGTCGTCGCCACGATCCCGGGCACCGACTCGACCGGGCCGGTCTTCCTCGTCGCGCACTACGACTCCGCCGAGGTGTCCTACGGCGCCAACGACGACGGTGCGGGCGTCGCGACGCTGCTGGAGACCGCCCGCGCGCTCGGTGCCGGCGAGCCGCTGCGCAACGACCTCGTCCTCGTGTTCACCGACGCGGAGGAAGCGTGCCTGTGCGGCGCGGAGGCGTTCGCGCACGCCGACCCGCGCGCGGCCGACGGCGGCGTCGTGGTCAACGTCGAGGCCCGCGGCTCGTCGGGCCCGGCGATCATGTTCGAGACGTCGGACGGCAACGCGGCCCTCGTCGACGCCTACTCGCACGTGCCGTACCCCGTGGGCAGCTCGATGGCGGTCGAGGTCTACCGGATCCTGCCGAACGACACCGACTTCTCGCCGTTCCTCGACGACCCCGACGGGCGGTTCACCGGCCTCAACTCCGCGTACATCGACGGGTCCGCCACCTACCACGCGCCGCAGGACACGCCCGAGCGGATGTCGACGGCGAGCCTGCAGCACCACGGCGCCAACATGCTGGCGCTGGCCCGCGAGCTCGGGAACGCCGACGCGGCGGCGCTCGCCACGCCGTCCGCCGGCGACGCGACCTACTTCCCGCTGCCGGGCGGCGTGCTCGCGCGCTACCCCGGGTGGCTCGTGTGGCCCCTGGCCGTCGCCGCCGTGCTCGCGGTCGGCGCCCTCGCCGTCGTCCTCGCCCGGCGGCGCGAGGTGCGCGGCGACCGGACCACGGCCGGCACCCTCGCGCTCGGCTTCGTCTCCGCCCTCCTGCCGATCGTCGGCGCCGTCGCCGGCTCGATCGCGCTGTGGTGGGTGATGGGCCTGGTGCGGCCTGGTTACGACGAGATGCTCGACCCCTGGCGGCCGTGGGGCTTCCGCTTCGCGCTCCTCGGCATCGTCGCGACCGTGTGGACCGCCTGGTTCGTCGGGCTGCGCCGGTCCCTCGGCGGGCCGGCGCTCGTGGTCGGGGCGCTCGGCTGGCTCGCCGTCCTCGGCGTCGTGCTGGCCGCGTTCACGCCCGGCGGCTCCTATCTCGCGGCGCTGCCGGCGCTCGCCGGCGCCGTGGCCGGGCTCGTCGCGCTGCGGTGGGCGCGCGGGGTGGTCGGGCGCCGCGTCGCCGCGACCCTGGGCGCGGCGGTCGGCGTCGTGCTGCTCGTGCCGATCGTGCTCCTGTTCTTCCCGGCGCTCGGCCTGGCGACCGGTGCGGCGCCCGCGGTCGTCGCCGCACTGCTCGGCCTGGCCCTCACCCCCGTGCTCGCCGTGCTGTGGCCGCGCGGCCGCCGGCGTGCGGTCGGGCTGGTCGGCGGCTGCGCCGCCGTAGCTGTGGTCGCGCTCGTCGTGGGCCTCCTCGTCGACCCGTTCGACGCCGAGCACCCCGAGCCCACCCGGCTCGCGTACGCGCTCGACGCCGACACCGGCTCGGCGCACTGGGTCTCCGACGAGGGCACCCCGAGCGAGTGGACCGCGCAGTTCGTGGACACCGAGACCGACCTGTCCGAGCCGTTCCCGATGTTCGACGGCGAGGTGCACGCCGGCGACGCCGAGGCGGCGGACCTGCCCGCCCCCGTCGTGGACGTCGAGGACGCCGAACCCGCGGGGGACGCGCGCGTCCTCACGCTGCGCGTGACCCCGGGCGGCGGCGCCCCGATCGGCACCGCCGGAGCCCTGCGGTACGTGCAGCTCAACGCCTCCGGCGTGGAGAGCGCGGAGGTCGCCGGGCGCGCGGTCCCGGTCGAGGGCGGGGACCTCGACACCCGCTTCTACGCCCCCGGCGAGGGCGGGTTCGAGGTGGCGCTCACCGTGCCGGCCGGGCAGCCGCTGGACCTGCGGGTCGTCGCCGCCGGCGGCGGGCTGGAGGGGCTGCCCGGGTTCCGCCCACGGCCCGCCGACGTCGGCGTGGCCGGGTCGCACACCTCCGAGCTGGTGCTGGTCGGGACGTCCGTCTCGCTCTGACCCAGGCCCCGACCGGTGTCAGCCGGCGGTCGAGGCGCCGTCGTCCGGCGGCTCCGGCCGGTCGACGGCGTCGGCCAGCTGCCGCGGCGCCTGGATGCAGTAGGAGTCGGTGAGCAGCTCGGCCATCTCGCCCCAGTCGGTGGCGTCGTCGAGGACGACGCCGACGACGTCGCCGCCCCAGCCGGCGCGGAAGTACGGGTGGCCGAGGTGCTCGAACGCCCGGACCTCCTGTGGGTCGGCGCGGAAGGTCACGCGGAAGAGCTGGTCCTCGCCGCCGAAGACGTGCGCCACGGTCGCCTTGCGCACCCGCCACCGGACACCCGTCCAGGCGGCCTCCTCGGTGCACTCGGGGAACTCGAGCAGCCCACGCAGCCGCTCGGCGAGCGCGGGCGGGACGTCGGGGCGGTCGGGCATGCCCCGAATCTCGCACGGCCCACCCACACCGCCGGGCCGACGTCCGGCGTCAGGCCCGGACAGCGCGGGCCGGCCAGGTGTGTCACGGACCGTGGACGGACGCCGGGCGCGGTGGCACGATCGGCGCATGGCCAACGGTGACCACGCTCCTGCCCGCGAACCCGACGACCTGGGACGGCTGTTCGTCGAACGGGTCAACGCCGGGGACCTCGACGGCCTCGTCGCGCTGTACGAGCCGGACGCGGTCTTCGCGTTCCCGCCCGGGGAACGGCAGGTCGGCCACGAGGCGATCAGGGCCGCTCTCGCACCGGTCCTCGCCGCGCGCCCGCAGCTCGCCCCTGGCGTGCCGGCACCCACGCTGGTCCAGGGTGACCTGGCGCTGACGTCCACCCGGCTCGAGTCGGGCGCGGTGACGGCCGAGGTGGCCCGCCGGCAGCCCGACGGGACCTGGCTGTGGGTGCTCGACCAGCCCGCCATCGCCTGACGGGGCAGGCCGTGACCGCGCTCAGCCCAGCCGGGCGCTGAGCACCAGCTCCTCGCCGACGTCGAGGCGCACGTCCGCGAGGCGGACCCCGGGCGGCAGCGCGGCGGCCAGGTCGACGCGGCGGTTCGCCGCCGCTTCGACGCGGCCGCGGACGGCGCCGAGCATCGCGGCGACGAGCGGGTTGCCGCTGGAGATGCGCACGTCGCCGACGGTCAGCACCATCGCCGCGTCCACCGACGCCGACGCCGTGGCGGAGACGCCTGCGGAGAGGAAGCCCTTGCGGATCTTCGCCTCGATCCGCAGGCCGGCGGCTCGGGGGCCGTGCGAGTCGAGCTGCACGTCCAGGTCGCTGAGCGTGATGCCCTGGGACTGCAGCGAGACGGCGAGCAGGCCGTGCACGGTCGCGACCAGGCCGGCGCGGGAGACCGCGACGCGGGCGTGCCCGGTGACCGGGTGCGCGTCGTCCGGCTCGACCGGCTCGAACCCGACCTGGCCGTCCGCGCCCTCGACCCATGCGAACCGCAGCCCCTCCGCCTCGGCGGTGACGTCCACCGGCAGGTCGACGGCGGTGAGCGGGTGGGCGTCGACGCGCAGGCGGCGCACCGTGCCCTCCTCGCGCGCGGTGATCGTCCCGGGACGCCACACGACGCCCGGCGCCTTCTGCTGGGCGCCGAACGCGACGCCGGTCAGGTCCGCCTCGAGCGACGTGACGTCCGCGCCGTCCAGCGCGGCGGAGAGGCGCGCCCGGTCCAGGCCCGTGACACCGGCTCCGGCCGCCCGCACCGCGAGGGCGCGGAGCCGGTCGGCGAGGTCGTCGCCCGTGGCGGGTCGCGGGGCAGGGCCGAGCGGCAGCGGTTGCGCAGAGGTCATGCGGCGAGCGTAGTCGGAGGCCGGGACGCCAGGTGCTCCTCGAGCAGGTCGACCGCGGCTCGCGTCCCGCCGAGCCTGCGCAGCTCCGCCCCCAGGCGGGCGGCGGTCGCGCGGTAGCGGGGGTCGGTCGTGACGTCGCGGTACGCGGCCGCGATCGCCGCCGGCCGGGGCGTGCCCGTGCGGAGGTTGACGCCGGCGCCGTGCCAGCCGATCCGGGCGGCGATCTCCGGCTTGTCGAGGTCGCCGCCCGCGACGACGAGCGGGACGTCGTGCCGCAGGGCCTGGAGGACCCCGCCGTACCCGCCGTTGGTGATCATCACGGACGTGAGCGGCAGCAGCGCGGGGTAGGGGACCATCGGCGCGACCCTCGCGTTCGCGGGCAGCGGGCCGGGGAGCGGCGCCGTGCGATGACCGAGCCCGACGACGACCAGGACGTCCTCGTCGGCCAGCGCCTCGAGGGCGGGCAGGACGAGGTCGGCGGGGTCCACGTTCTCCGTGCCCTGCGTCACGTGCACCACCGGGACGTCGGCCCGGAGGACTTCCTCCCACCACGCGGGGAGGGGCGCCGGTCGGGGTGGGCGACCGTCGTCGGTGAGGTCCCCGACGAACCGGACGGCCGCGGGGATGTCGTCGCGCGGGTAGTCCAGCCCGGGGGAGCCGGCGGTCACGACGAGGCGAGGCGAGTGCCAGGCGCTCTCGATCGTCGTGCGGTCGGGCGGGAGCCCCGCGCCCGACCGTGCGCGCCGGTACCGCCGGGTCAGGACGGTGGCGCCCGCCCGCACGGCGCGCCGCAGGACGACGTCGCGTGCCCGCCCGACGGGCCCGCGCGGCGGGGTGAGGCCGAGGCCCGCAGGCGGCACCTGCGTGCCGGGCGGCCAGTACGCGAGCGGGGAGACGGTCGCCCACCTGGAGCCGAGCCGCTCCGCGGCGAACCGGGTGCCGAGCGCCATGGGGTCGCCGGCGATGAGGTCCCACGGCTCGTCCTCGTACAGGGCGACGAGGTCGGCGGTCTGCGCGGCGGCGGTGCCGAGGAAGAGGTCCTCGACGTTGACCAGCATCTGGCCGAACCCTTTCGCGCCCCGCATGCGCGGGAAGGTCGTGGCGGGGTGCCGCTCGTCGAAGTCCGGCACCCGCTGCCACGCGACCGCCCGGGCGCCGACCTCGGCGAACGTCTCCGTGTGCCGGCGCCCCGTGTACGCGCGGACGTCGTGGCCGCGGCGCACGAGCTCCGCCGCGACCGTGCGCAGCGGCAGCGTGTGCCCGGCGAACGGCATCGCCGTCAGCATGATCGAGGCCACGGCTCCAGTCTCCGTCCGTGCCGCGCGGCCCGTGCGGCGTCGGCGAAACTTCATCCGCTGCGCCGACCCCGCGCATCGCCGCGCGCGTCAGCGCGGGGCGGCGAGCAGGTCGGAGTCGATGGAGGCGGCAGCGAGCTGCCCGGCCGCCATCGCCGCGGTCACGGAGCTGACGGGCATGGGGAAGTCGGCGGTGTGGGCCAGGTCCCCGGCGGCGAGGACCCCCGGGAGGCTCGTGCGGGCCGTGGCGTCGACGGCCACGCAGCCGGACTCGCGCAGCTCGAGGCCGAGCCGGACGGCGAACGGCGCGGCCTGGTGCAGCGTCGGGGCGACCATGATCCCGCCGAGGTCCTCGGCATCGCCGTCCAGCACGGCCCGCGCGCCCGGGTGCCCGCCGGGGAGGGTGAGCGGCTCCAGGCGGAGCACCTTCTCGGGCCGGACGACGACGCCGCGGGCGTCGAGCGCCTCCCGGACCTGCGGGTCGACGTCGGCGCCGTCGGCGAGCACGACGACGCGGCTCGCGATCCGCTCCAGCAGCCCCGCGACCCGCGGCGCGTGCGGGCCGGCGCCCAGGATCGCCACGGGGGTGCCCGAGAACTCGTGGCCGTGGCAGTACGGGCAGTGCGCCGCGACCGTGCCGAACAGCTGCTCCAGCCCGGGGGTGGCGGGCAGCTCGTCGCGCACCCCGGTGGCCAGCAGCAGGCGCCGGGCGGCGACGTCGCCGGCGTCCGTCCGCACGACGAACCCGTCGGCCGGAGCGGAGGGATCGAGCGGGGCGACGTCGAGGGCGGCGGCGCGGCGCAGCTCCACCGTGTCGTACGCGGCCAGCGTGCGGTGCGCGGCGGCGCGGAACTCGGCGGGGGCGGCGCCGTCGAACCCGAGCACGTTGTGCATCGCGTCGGTGGGGTCGTTGCGGTAGGTGCCGGAGTCGAGCACGACGACGTCGCGGTGGGTGCGGCCGAGCATCAGCGCGGCCGCGAGGCCGGCCGGGCCGGCGCCGAGGATGACCGCGTCGTGCAGGTCGTGGCGGGTGGTGTCGATCATGGCGTCTCCTTCGGGTCGGGTTGCGTGCTGACCCCAGGCTGTGACTTCATGTCAACATGAAGTCAAGCGGGGCGGCGGAACGGGCCTGGAGCGTGGGCGAGCTGGCGGAGCGGTTCGGCCTGGAGACGCACGTGCTGCGCTACTGGGAGGACGTCGGCCTCCTCGCCCCCGCCCGCGACGGCGCGGGCCGGCGCCGCTACGGGTCCGACGACGTCGTGCGCGTCGCGACGATCCTCAGCTCCAAGGTCGCGGGCATGAGTCTCGAGCAGATCCAGGTGCTGCTCGACGCCGGGTCCACGGGGCGCGGTGCCCGCGACCGGCACGAGGTGCTCACCGCGCACCTGGCCGAGCTCGACCGCCGTCAGGAGGAGATCGACCGCTCCCGGCACATGACGGAGCACGCCCTGTCGTGCCGGGCGCACGACATCGCCACCTGCCCGCGGTTCCGCGAGCACGTGCAGGACCTGGTCGACGGCACCCGGTCGTGGCGCGACATGCACCCGGAGCGCCTCGTCCCCGTCGGGGAGCGGGCATGAGCGCCCCCGTCGCAGGGCGACCCGGGCCGCGCGACCTCGGCGTCGTCGTCGGCGACCTGCCGACCGGCCCGGCGAACGCGATCACCGACGTCGCGGGCGTGCGCGTCGGGCACACGACGCTGCACGAGGGCGAGCGCCTGCACACCGGCATCACCGCCGTCGTGCCGGACGCGCTCGGCGCCGGGCCGGGGCAGCGGCGCGCGCTGCCGTGCGGCCTGTTCGTGGGCAACGGGTACGGCAAGCTCGTGGGCGCGACGCAGCTGGAGCAGCTCGGATCGATCGAGACGCCGATCCTGCTCACCGCGACGCTCTCGGCGTTCCGCGCCGCCGACGCGCTCGTCACGCACGTGCTGGCGTGGCCGGGCTACGAGGACGTACGCACGCTCAACCCGGTGGTGGGGGAGACGAACGACGGGTTCCTGTCCGACATCCGCGCCCGGCCGATCACGGAGGCGCACGCGCTGGCCGCGCTCGACGGCGCGACGTCCGGCCCGGTGGCGCAGGGCTGCGTCGGCGCCGGGGCGGGGACCTCCGCGCTCGGCTACAAGGGCGGGATCGGGACGTCGTCGCGCCGGGTCGACGTCGCGGGGACCGTGCGCACCGTGGGCGCGCTGGTGCAGTCGAACTTCTCCGGCACGCTCACCGTCCGGGGCGTGCCGCTGCCCGCGGCGGATCTCCTCGGCACGGAGTCGATCTCTTCGGCTGTTCCCCCTGCCGAAGGGATCGACGGGGTGCCGAAGGGATCCGGCCCGGCAGAAGGCAACTCCTGCATGATCGTCGTCGCGACGGACGCCCCGCTCGACGCCCGGCGCCTGGAGCGGGTCGCCCGCCGCGCGGTGTTCGCCATGGGCCGCGTGGGCTCCGACTTCGCGCACGGCAGCGGCGACTACGGCCTCGCGCTCACGACGGCGGACCCCGGCGACGGGCTCGTGCCCGACGATGCTCTCGATCCGCTGTTCGCCGCCACGACGGAGGCCGTCGAGGAGGCGCTGCTCGCGTCGGTGTTCACCGCCACGACCGTCGTCGGCCACCGCGGGACCAGGCACGCCCTGCCGCACGACGCCGCGCTCGACAGGCTGCGCGCCGCCGGGTGGTCGCCGGGGCGAACGGCCCGTGACGGCGGAGGGCTCCGGGCGTAGCGTCGGGGGTGGCGAGGGGAGCGCCACGTCCCGACCCGGCCACCGCGCAGAGCCCGACCGTCCGTGCAACGACGCACACCTCGGGAGGGGTCCCCATGCGCACCCCACGCATCATCGCCGTCCTGCTGTCCACCATGCTCGCCGCGACCACGGTCGTGTCGGCTGCCGCGACCCCGTCGCACCACGACCATCACGCACACCACCACGCCCGTCACCACGCCGACCCGTCGCTCCTGACCGCCGGGCTGTCCGGGGGCGCAGGCTCCACCATCGGCCCCGACGGGGCCCTCTACGTCACCGAGCCGGTCTGCGGCGAGGTCTCCCGGGTCGACCGACGCACCGGCGCCGCCTCGACCTTCGTCTCGGGGCTGCCCGTGCAGCAGCCGGGGACGCCTGGCGGCGCCCTCGACGTCGCGTTCCGCGGTCGCACCGCCTACGTCCTCGTGTCGCTCGCGGACCCGCAGGTCTCGGGTCTGTACCGGGTCGGCCGGGACGGCGTCCCGCGACCCGTCGCCGACATCGGCGCCTGGTCGATCGCCCACCCGCCGGAGACCGACTACTTCGTGCCGTCCGGCCTGCAGTACGCCATGGAGCCGTACCGCAGGGGCTTCCTCGTCACCGACGGCCACCACAACCGCGTGCTGTACGTGACGCCGGACGGCTCGATCACGCAGGTCCGCGCGTTCGGCAACGTCGTGCCGACCGGTCTGGAGACCGTCGGCCGGACCGTCCTCGTGGCCGAGGCGGGTCCGGTGCCGCACCTGCCGCGGGACGGCAAGGTCGTCGCCTTCACCCCGTGGCGGCCGGGAACTCGTGAGGTCGCCTCCGGCGGGCGGCTGCTGGTCGACGTCGAGAAGGGCCGGGGCGGGCTGTACGCGCTCGCGCAGGGCCACTTCACCCCGGGCAACCCCGAGGGGTCGCCCGCCGACCCGGACACCGGCCAGGTGATGAAGGCCGGGCGGCACGGCGTCCTGCGAGCGGTGGCGACGGGCCTCGACCGGCCCACGTCCTTCGAGATCGTGGGCCGCACGGCGTACGTCGTCACCCTCGACGGGGAGGTGTGGACGGTGCCGCTCTCGCACGGGCACCACGGCCGCTGAGCCGGCGGCCCGACGGCCGAGCGGGGCATCAGCCCTGCTTGGCCGCCTTCGCCGCCGCCTTCTGCGCCTTCTTGAAGGTGCGCACCTCGGCGAGCGACTCGGCGCTGGTGACGTCCGCGATCGAGCGGCGCGAGCCCTCGTCGCCGTAGTGCCCCGCCGCCTCCTGCCAGCCGGCCGGCCGGACGCCGCGCTGCTTGCCGAGCAGGGCGAGGAAGATCTTCGCCTTCTGGTCGCCGAAGCCGGGCAGCGCCCGCAGGCGGGCCAGCACCTCCGCGCCGGTGGCGGGCCCCTCGGCACCGGGCGTCGTCCAGAGCTTCGCGACGTCGCCGTCGTAGTCGTCGACGATCGCCCGCGCCAGCGCCTGCACGCGGCCGGCCATCGACCGCCCGTACCGGTGGATCGCCGGGGGAGTGGTGGCGAGGGCGACGAACTCGTCCGGGTCGGCGTCCGCCACGGCGTGCGGGTCGATGCTGCCCAGGCGGTCGCGGATCTTGCGCGGCCCCGCGAACGCGTGCTCCATGGGGTACTGCTGGTCGAGCAGCATGCCCACGAGCAGCGCGAACAGGTCGTCGCTCAGCAGCGCGTCCGTCTCGGGGTCGCCGGTGATCCAGAGCTGTGCGGTCATGGGGTCCATCCTGCCTCGCCCACCGAGCTCAGGGCGCGGCAGTCACGCGTCCCGGCGCCGGACGGCGACGGCGGCCGCCGCGAGGACGGCGACGGCGTACCCGGCCAGCACGGCGAACCCGGCGCCCGGCGACAGGAGGCCGTCCGGCGTGGGGCCGGTGGCGATGACCCGCTCGCCTGCCACGGTCGGGAGGTACGCGTACACGTCCTGCGCCCAGGCGGCGGAGCCGGCCAGCGCCTGGAAGGCGAGCGGGAGCACGGTGAGCACGCCGATGGTGGTGGCGATCCCGGCCGCGGTGCTCCGCCACAGGGCACCGATCCCCAGGGAGAACGCGGCGACCGTGACCAGGTAGGCGACCGTGCCGCCCAGGGACCGCAGCTGCTCGCCGTCGGAGAGGTCCAGCGCGAGGCCGTCGGCCGACAGGGAGGACGCCGTCGCGAGCGCTGCCGCGCCCAGCCCGACCACCGCCAGGAGCGCCGTCGTCACCGCGACGACGAGAAGCTTGGCGCCGAGCACCGTCAGGCGGCGGGGGACGGCGGCGAAGGTCGCGCGGATCATGCCGGTGGAGTGCTCGCCGGTGATGGTCAGGACGGCGAGCACCGCCACGCTCAGCTGGGCGAACCCGTACCCGAACGTCACCGCGGTGGTCGCCGTCGGCGCCGCGAGCCGGGGGTCGGCGCTCATCGTCTGCTGCATGTCGGGCGAGGTGGCGGCCGACCCGAGGGTCTCGGCCATGAGCACCGCGAAACCTGCCATGAGCAGGACCGTCAGGACGACGCCCCACCAGGTCGAGCGCAGCGACCACAGCTTGAGTCGCTCCGAGCGCAGCACGCGGGGGAAGGTCACGCGGGCGTCGCCGGATGTCGGCTCCGCCAGGGCGACGTCGAGGGTGGTGGCACTCATCGCGGGTCTCCCGTGGTCGTCGTGCCGGCGGTCGCCAGCTGGTCGGAGGGGTCGTCGGTGCGGTACTCGACGGCGTCCGCCGTGAGCTCCAGGTACGCGTCCTCGAGGGTCGAGGCGACCGGGGTCAGCTCGTGCAGGGCGACGCCCGCGGTGAGGGCGATCTCGCCGATCGCCGCGGCGTCCAGGCCCGTGACCTCCAGCGATCCCTCGTGGGCGACGTCGGGCACCGCGACGGCGGCGCCCGCGCGCTCCAGCGCGGGGCGCAGCGTCGCCGGGCCCGGGGTGCGGACGGTGACCGCGCGCCGCGACGCCGCCTCGACGACGTCGCTGACCGGCGCGTCCGCGAGGATGCGGCCGCGCCCGATGACGATGACGTGGTCGGCGGTGAGCGCCATCTCGCTCATGAGGTGGCTCGACAGGAAGACGGTGCGGCCCTCGGCCGCGAGGCTCCTCGCGAGCCGCCGCACCCACAGCACGCCGTCGGGGTCGAGGCCGTTGACCGGCTCGTCGAGGATGAGCGTGCGTGGGTCGCCCAGCAGGGCCGACGCGATGCCGAGGCGCTGACCCATGCCGAGCGAGAACCCGCCGACCCGCTTGCGAGCCACCGAGGTCAGGCCGGTCAGCTCGATGGCCTCGTCGACGCGCCGGTCGGGGATGCCGTGCGTCGCGGCCAGGGCGCGCAGGTGCGCCCTGGCCGTCCGGCCCGGGTGGACGGCGCGCGCCTCGAGCAGCGCGCCGACCTCGGTGAGGGGCGAGCGGAGCCGCGCGTAGGGGCGGCCGTTGACGGTGACGGAGCCCGCGGAAGGCCGGTCGAGTCCCATGATCATGCGCATGGTGGTGGACTTGCCCGCCCCGTTGGGGCCGAGGAAGCCGGTGACGACGCCGGGGCGCACCGAGAAGGTGACGCGGTCGACGGCGGTCGTGTTCCCGAAGCTCTTGGACAGACCCTGTGCCTCGATCATGCCGTCGAACGTACGAGGGGTGACGACCGTCACAGAACGGGGAGGCCCCTGAAAGCGACCCTGGCCGTGTCGCTGCCGCCCGGGGGGTTCCCCTACGCCGAAGCCCTCGCCCGGTCCGCCAGCTCCCGCAGCTCCCCGACGACCGCCGGCCAGACGTGCTCCGGGAGCGTGTGGCCCATCTCCGGGTAGGTGCGGAGCGTGGCGCCAGGGATCTGCCGCGCGGTGTCGCGTGCGCCGGACGCCTTGATCAGCGGATCGTCCTCGCCGGCGACGACGAGGGTCGGGACGCGGATCGACGACAGCGGCGGCAGCGCCAGCCTGGCGGTCGCCGCGAGCTGCCGCGGGGCGGTGCGTGGATCGCGCGCCGCGCGGTCGTGGCTCACCGCCGCGACCTCGCGGGCCCACTTCTCGGGGAAGGGGTGTGCGGGGGACGAGAGCGCCCGCCAGATCTCCACCAGGACGGCGATCGCCTCGTCGCGCGTCGTCGGATCGCCGAGCCGGGCCATGCGGCGGAAGACGCCGAACCGGACGTAGGTCAGCCTGCGCCACGCGGGGGTGGTGACCGGCAGGCCCGCGCAGCTGGTCAGCGAGCGGACCCGTGCCGGGCGCAGCAGCGCCGTCGCCTGGGCCAGGCCGGCGCCCATGGAGATCCCGAGCACATGGGCCGACGGCCAGCCGGCCGCATCGAGCACGGCCTCGATGTCGTCGAGCATGTCGTCGCCCGTGTAGGCGGGGGCCGTCCTGCCGAGCAGGGCGCGCCACGGGCTCTGCCGCCGGGACGAGGCGAAGTGCGTGGAGAGGCCGGCGTCGCGGTGGTCGAACCGGACGACGGCGAACCCCGAGTCGACCAACAGCTCGCAGAGCGCGTCGGGCCACCACACCATCTGGAAGTCCAGTCCCTGGACCAGCAGCAGCGGCTCGCCGGTGGCGAGATCGCCGAACGTCTCGTACGCGATCGTGACGTCGTCGTGGGAGGTGAAGCGGGTCGTGGGAGCCATCGGGGTCCTCGAGTCCTCTGTGAACGGTGTTCGCGGTAGGGCGATCACTATACTGCGAGCGATGTACGCAGAGAGCGAGCGGCCCCGCAGCATCTGGTTGCGGAGCGAACGGGCGGGGCGCGGACCGGCGCCGGGACACGACCGTGCCGGGATCGCGGCGGCCGCGGTCGGGCTGGCCGACGCCGGGGGGCTCGAGGCGGTCTCGATGCGCAAGGTCGCGGGCGTGATCGGCGCCGGTGCCACCGCGCTGTACCGCTACGTCGACAGCCGCGACGAGCTCGTCCAGCTCATGCTCGACGCGGTGCTCGCCGACCTCCGGTACCCGCTCCTCACCGGCGCCTGGCGGGCCGACGTCCTCGCGCTCGCCCGCGCGCTGGACGCCGTCTGCCGGGAGCATCCCTGGACGGTGGACGTGCTGCAGGGGCAGCCGCCCATGTCGCCGCACGGCGTGGTGCTCCTCGAGCGGGCGCTCGCCGCGCTGGAACCGGTGGACGCGCCCGGCCAGGTCAAGCTCGAGGCCGTGGCGTTGACGATCGGGCTCGTCGCGACGGTGGCCAGGACCGAGCTCGCAGCAGGCCGCTCCACCGAGGAGTGGCGGTCGGCGCAGGAGGAGTACCTCCGGTCGGTGGTCGTGGCGGGGGAGCACCCCCACCTCGCGCGCGCGATCACGACGTCGACCCCCGCGTCGGGCGACCAGGACCTGCTGGGGCGCCTGCTGCCCCGGGTCCTGACGGGAGCGCTCGGCGTCACAGACGCCTGACCAGCACGGACAGGGGGTGGCACACTGTGCCCACGCCCCGCGCGAACGAAGGAGTCCCGTGCACGCCGAGGTCCTCGAGCTCGCCGACCCCACCCGCCCCGCGTACGGCGGGGACGGCCCGCGACCGGTCCGCACCCACCTGTGGCGCGCCGACGACCCGTCGGCACCCCTCGTGCTCGTCTCCCACGGCACGGGCGGGGCGGCGGAGAACCTCCAGGTCCTCATCGACGCCCTGGTGGCCGCCGGGTGCTCCGTGGCCGCCGTCGACCATCACGGCAACACCTTCGTCGAGCCCTACGTCGCGGCGGCATTCGTCCGCTGGTGGGACCGTGCCCTCGACCTGTCCCGGGTGCTCGACGTCCTCGAGCCCCGCGGGCCTGTCGGCGCCGCCGGGTTCTCGATCGGGGGGTACACCGTCGGGGCGCTGCTCGGCGCGCGCCTCGACGGGCCGTCCTACGCGGCCCTGGTGTCCGGCCAGGTCCCGGCGCCGCCGGTGCCCGAGCTGCCGGACGTCGCCGAGCAGCTGTGGGCGAGGCACTCCGACGCGGAGCGCGCCGCCTGGGCTGAGACGGCCGCGGGCTCGTTCCGCGACGACCGGGTCGCGGCGGGCTACCTGCTGTGCCCGCTGGGCGCCTTCATCGACCCCGGCAGCCTCGCCGCGGTGACCCGCCCGGCCGCGGTCCGCTGGGGCGGCGCCGACCGGTCCGTGCCCTTCGAGACGGACGCGAAGGTGTACGCGGCGGGGATCCGCGGTGTGGACGCGAGGGAACTGGGCGCCGACGCGGAGCACTATTCCTTCATCGACGGCGGCGACCCCGCGCTGCAGGCCGAGATGGCGGCCGACGCCGTCGAGTTCTTCAGCCGCGCCCTGGCGCGCTGACCGGCCAGCGGCTCAGCCGCCCGACGAGGAAGGACTCGATGCCGATCAGGCCCGACGCCGCGCCGACGAAGCCACCCAGCATCCCGCGGGCGTCGTCAGCGTCGACGACGCGCAGCCGGTCCGCGCGGTAGTCGATCCCCTTGCGGGTGAGGCGGTACGAGCCCGCGGCGCGCACGTTGCGGCACCAGTCGACGTCCGCGCCCCAGGGCAGCGGCGTGAGCACGAGGATGTCGCGGTACTCGCCGATCTCGACCGGGTCACCGGGTTGCGCGACCCGGGTGTCGATGGGAGCCCGGGCGGCGAACGCGACCACGGGCGTGTGGTACTCGCGGCCGCTCTTGCGGCCCACGTGGTGCAGGGTGACCCACGGCGGGACCCGCGAGCTGACCTTGAGGGCGTACGGGTTGAATCGCTTGGTGGCCGCGACGACGGCGGGCGGTGCGGGCATGCGGTCCATCCTGCTGCGCGAGCGGAGGTTCCGCTGGTTGGATGGGCCCATGGACCTCTGGGACGTGCTCCTCGTGCTGACCGTGCTGGTCACCGGCCTCGCGGGCGGGGTGTTCGCGGCGTTCTCGACCTTCGTCATGCCGGGGCTGCGCAGGCTCGACCCGGCGGCCGCGGCCGCCGCGATCGCAGCGATCAACGAGGACGCCGTCCGGCCCCCGTTCATGACCCTGTTCGGCGCGGCCGTGGTCGTGCCGGCGGGCTCGGCGGTGGTCGGCCTCGTCGGCGGGTACGACGGCGCGTGGCTGGTCCTGGCGAGCACCGTGCTGGTGGTCGTGGGCATGCTCGGGGTGACGGCGGCGGGCAACGTGCCGCTGAACAACGCGATCATGGCGCACCGCGACGCCGCCGGGTGGGCCGCGTTCGACCGGCCCTGGAGCCGGCTCAACCACGTCCGGACCGTCGCGTGCGCCGCGTCGTGCGCGCTCGCGGGCGTGGCGCTGGCGCAGGCATGACCGCGAGGTGACCGCTCGGACGACCGTACCGACAGGAGGTACTCGCATGAGGATCAGGGACCCGCGGGACTGGAACAGGCCGATCGAGGTGCCGGTTGCACGAGGCATGAGCACGCCAGAGGCCACCGAGACCACCGCCGACGTCGAGGCCACCATCGACCGCGTCCTCGACGAGACCACCACCTGGGCCGTCGTCGGCCTGTCCACGAACACCGACCGCGCCGCGTACGGCGTCGCCCGAGTGCTGCAGCGCACGGGCAAGCGGATCGTGCCCGTGCACCCGAGCGCCGAGACCGTGCACGGCGAGCAGGGCTACGCGAGCCTCGCGGACATCCCGTTCCCGGTCGACGTCGTGGACGTCTTCGTCCGCTCCGAGCTCGCCGGGGCCGTCGCCGACGAGGCGATCGCCGTCGGTGCCAAGGCGGTCTGGTTCCAGCTCGACGTCATCGACGAGGATGCCGCCGCCCGCGTGCGCGCCGCCGGCCTCGACATGGTGATGGACCGCTGCCCGGCCATCGAGCTGGGGCGGCGGCCGCGGGGTTGACCCAGTGGATCAGCCGGCCGGGGCGAACGTCAGCACCGGGCGACCGGTGCGCGGGTGGGTGAGCACCTCGGTGCGCACGCCGTAGACGGGGTCGAGGACGTCGGGCACGAGCACGTCGCGCACGTCGCCGGCCGCCACGACGCGGCCGCCGGACAGCAGCACCAGGTGGTCGCAGTGCTGGGCGGCGAGCTGCAGGTCGTGCAGGGCTGCGAGCACGGTGACGCCGTGGTCGGCGAGCTCCCGCAGGACGCGCAGCGCGTCGAGCTGGGCGGCGATGTCGAGGTGGTTGGTCGGCTCGTCCAGCAGGATGAGCGCGGGCCCCTGGGCGAGGGCGCGCGCCATGTGCACGCGCTGGCGCTCGCCGCCGGAGAGGGTCGTGACCTCGCGGTCCGCGAGGAGCAGCGCCCCGACGGCGTCGAGGGCGCGGCGGGCGGCGGCGCGGTCGTCGGCGGAGTCCCCGGCCAGCAGGGAGCGGTGCGGGATGCGGCCGAGCAGGACGGCGTCGAGCACGGTGACGGGCAGGTCGGTGGACGCCTCCTGCTCGACGAGCGCGAGCGTCCGAGCGCGACGGCGCCGCGGCAGTGCGAGCAGGTCGGCGCCCGCGAAGACGACGCGGGCACGGGAGTCCGTTCCGCCCTCCGAGGGCGCCTGCACCCCGGCGAGAACGCGCAGCAGCGTCGACTTGCCCGACCCGTTGGGGCCGAGCAGCCCGGTCACCGCGCCCGCGGGGGCGGTGACGTCCACGCCGTCGAGGATCAGCCGACCGCCCGTCGACCAGGAGACGCGGGCGGCGTCGAGGCCGTCGGCGGCCCGCCTCGAGGCGCCCCTGGCGGGGGCGTCGGTGCGCGCCTCGGCGCGGGTCTCGGTGGTCATGCGATCCTCCGTCCGCGCCACAGCAGCAGGGCGAACACCGGCGCGCCGATCGCGGCGGTGACGATGCCGACAGGCACCTCGTGCGGGGCGAAGACGGTGCGCGCCAGGGTGTCCGCCCACACCAGGAACGACGCCCCGCACAGCGCGGACAGCGGCAGCAGCAGCCGGTGCCGCGCGCCGGTCAGCAGCCGCACGGCGTGCGGCAGGATCAGCCCGACGAACCCGATCGACCCGCTCTGGGAGACCAGCGCGCCGGTGAGCAGCGCGACGCCCACCAGCAGCAGCCACCGCACCCGCGCGACGGGCACGCCGAGCGTGGCGGCGGCCGTGTCCCCGAAGGTGAACGCGTCGAGGATCGAGCCGGTCGAGGCGAGCAGGGTGCCCAGCACCAGCACGGCGACGCCCGTGATCGCGACCGATGTCCACGTCGCCCCCGCCACCGACCCCATGAGCCACGACAGGATCTCGCGGTAGGAGTCACCGGTCGCCGACCAGAAGATGACGAAGCTCGTCGCGGCCGCGGCGAGCTGGCTCACCGCCAGCCCGGCCAGCACCGTGCGGGTCGGCGTGATCGTGCCGATCGCCCCGGCGAGCCCGAGGGCGGCGGCGAGCGCCGCGACCGCCCCGCCGAACGCCGCGACCGGCAGCAGCACGGTCAGGCCGGCGACGAGCACCAGCACCGCGCCCAGCGACGCGCCGGACGACAGCCCGAGCAGGTAGGGGTCCGCGAGCGGGTTCCGCGTGAGCGACTGCATGACGACACCGCACACCGCGAGCCCGGCCCCGACCGCCGCGGCGGTGAGCACGCGCGGCAGCCGCAGCTCCCAGACCATGCCGTCGGGCAGCGCGTCGAGCGGCTCGAGACCCAGAGCGCCGCCGAGCCCCACGTGCGTCGCGATCGAGCGCCACACGTCCGCGACCGACAGGTCGGCCGGCCCGACCGTCACCGTCACCAGGACGGTCGCGACCAGCACCACCACGGACGCCGGCAGCCACCAGGCGGCGCCGCGGCGACCTGTCGTCGCTGCGGTCGTCGCGGGGTGCTCGACCGACGGTGCCCGTCTCCCGACCGTCGTCGTCACGGCGCGAGCCCGTCCAGCCCGTCGAGCTGCGCGGACAGGTCGACGACGGCGTCGACGTTGCGCACGCCGGCCTCCGACGCGGGGAACGGCACGGTGAGGTAGCGGCCCTCCCGCACGGCGGTCATGCGCGCGGTGGCAGGGTTCGACTCGAGCCGCTCGATCTTCTGCTCCGCGCTGTTCCAGGTCGCGTCGACGAGCACGATGACGTCCGGGTCCGCCTCGATCGCCTGCTCCCACGAGAACGACGTCCAGGTGTCGTGCACGTCGGCCGCGACATTCTCCAGCCCGACGGCGTCCATGATCATCTGCGGCGCCCCGATGCCGGCCCCGACGTAGGGGATGTCGTCGCCCGAGGAGTACCAGAGCGCGGTGAGGCCCCGGTCGTCAGGGGTGACGGACGCGAGCGCGTCCTTCTGCGTCGCGACCAGGTCGTCGGCGGCGTCGGCGGCGTCGAAGACCTCGCCGACCTCTTCGATCTCGGCGAAGACGTCGTCGAAGGTCAGCGGGTCGGGCATGTACTCCGGGGCCTTGCAGGCGGCGGGGGAGACGTAGGTCGCGACGCCGAGCTTCGCCAGCGTGGCGCGGTCGCCCGCGCCGTCGGCGGTGAGGTTGGACTCCCAGCCGGCGTAGACGAGGTCGGGCTCCAGGCCGAGCACGGCTTCCGCACCCGGCACCTGCTCGGCCAGGGGCTCGGCGACGGCCGGCACGTCCGCGGCGGCGTCGGCCAGCGAGTCCGGCACGGGGCCGTCGAGGAACGCGGAGCCGACGATGCGGTCGCCGAGGCCGAGCGCGAGCAGCATCTCCGTGGTGCTCGACTTGATGGTCACGACGCGCTGCGGCGCGGCGTCGACCGTGGTCTCGACGCCGCAGTTGTCGATCGTCAGGGGGTAGGCGGTGCCCCCGGCGTCACCGCCCGTCGGGGCGGCCGAGGACGCGGCGTCGGCGGGGTCCTGCGCGCAGCCCGCGAGGGCGACGAGGGACAGGGCGAGCAGGGCAACGCCGGGCGCGGCGGTACGAGGGAGGCGGGGCACGCGAAAGCTCCAGGGGTCGTCGTCGGTGATGTCGTCCGACGGCGCGCCATCTCGCGCCGGTGGAACCGCGGCCCACAGCCCGGGTCGCGCCGACGGGCCAGAGTCGTGCCCGTGATCCGCCGTCGAGCCTAGTACGCACCGCCGACGACGTGTGGTTGCCTCCGTCCGTGACGCGGCATCACCGGACCACAGAGGAGCCGGCAGGCTACCCGCGCGCGCACGGCGTGACGGCCGCGGAGCTCGACCGCGTCCGTCACCACCTCCTCAGGGCGCGGGCTCACGCCCGCGTCGCGCGCACCAGCAGGTAGTCCCAGACCATCGTGCCGTCGTCGCGCAGGTGCCGGTCGCCGAGCGCGGCGAGGGCGTCGTCGAGCTCCGCGGCGCGCGCGTCGTCGTCCCCGAGGTGCCGATAGGTCGCGATCGTCGGGCCGTACGTGGCCTTGAAGAAGTCGCGGAACGCGGCGCCGTCGGCGAACCGGTCGACGACGAGCCCGCGCACCTCCGCCCGGACGTCGGTGACGCGGTCGCCGAGGAGCGCGAGCACGTGCTCCTCGGTGCCCCACAGCGGCGGCGGGAGCGCGCCGGGCGGGGGCGGGGGCGCGTACGGCTTGAGGGTCGCGAACATCTCGCCGATGAACCCGGTCGGCGTCCAGGCGACGTTCCCGATCGTGCCCCCGGTCCGGGTCACGCGGGCCAGCTCGCTCGCCGCGAGCTGGTGGAACGGCGCGAACATCACCCCCACGCACGACAGGGTCACGTCGAACGCCCCGTCCTCGAACGGGAGCGCGTGCGCGTCGGCCGGCTCCCACCGCAGCGTGGCGCCCTGGTCCGCGGCGCGCCGGCGTCCCGCCTCGAGCAGCTCGGGGGAGAGGTCGGAGGCGACGACGTCGGCGCCCGCCAGCGCGGCGGGGATCGACGCGTTGCCGGAGCCGGCCGCGACGTCCAGCACCCGGTCGCCGGGCCCGACGTCGCACGCCTCCACGAGGACGGCCCCCAGCGAGGGGATGACCTGGTCCGCGACCGCGGGGTAGTCGCCCGACTCCCAGACGGCGCGGTGCTTGGTCCGGACCGTCTCGAGCAGCTCGACGGGGACGGTCCGGGGATCGGTGACGCTCATGAGAACTCCTTCGTTCCTGCGGGATCTGCTGACCCCTTCACGTTCCGCCGAGCGCCGGCGCCGGTCCAGTGCCGGATCTGGACCGGGCGAAGTCCTGGATCTGTACTGGCGGCGTGCCGCCCGGCGGGCGTTCACTGGGGGGATGGCGGGCTACGGCCAGTTCTGCCCCGTCGCGAAGGCGATGGAGGTGCTCGACGAGCGGTGGACGCTGCTCGTCGTGCGGGAGCTGCTGCTCGGCAGCACCCGGTTCAACGAGCTGCGGCGCGGCAACCCGAAGATGTCGCCCACGCTGCTGTCCAAGCGGCTGCGGACGCTGGAGCGCGCGGGGATCGTGCGACGTGCCGGCGCCGAGGGGCACGTCCGCTACCTCCTCACCCCCGCGGGCGAGGAGCTGCGGCCGCTCGTCGAGGCGCTCGGGGCCTGGGGCACGCGCTGGGTCGGCGGGCTCGGGGAGGCCGACCTCGACCCGCACCTGCTGCTGTGGGACATGCGCCGCACGATCGACGTCGACGCCTGGCCCCGCGAGCGCACCGTCCTGGCGATCGTGCTCACCGACGTGGCCCCGCGGGTGTCCCGGTGGTGGATCGTCGTACGCGACGGGCAGGTCGAGGCGTGCGACGACGACCCCGGCTTCGACACGGCGGTGGTGGTGACGACTCCGCTGCGCACCCTCACCCGGCTCTGGCGGGGCGACGTGACCTGGGCGAGCGCGCTGCGCACCCGCGACGTCGTGCTCGAGGGGCCCGAGGGCGCGCGGCGCCGGGTGCCGCGCTGGCTCGGTCAGTCGGTGTTCGCGCACGTGCCCCGGCCGGAGCCTGCTCCCGCGGGGGCGTGACGGCGGTCGGTGGCGCTAGCCTTCGACGGCATGACGACTCCCCGGGTCCAGGACGCCATCTCGTGGCGGCGGCCGAAACGGCAGCGCCGCGGGGTGCGGGAGAGCGCCGGCGCGGCGACCGGCCTCGTGCGGGCCGCCGTCGACCTCGCGCTGTCGATCGCGAACGGGAACGCGCCGGCGGGCGACGTGTCGAGCCTCGGCGACGAGCCGCCGCGGGTGCCGCGCGACCCCGCCGAGCCCGTCGCCGAGCTGCCGTGCGTCGTCGTCGGCGGGACCGCCGCCTGGCTCCCCGCCGGCACGGAGGGCGCGCGCCTGTGGGCCGCGCGGTCGCGGACGTGGGTCGAGCTGCCCGGCGAGGCGGCCGACGTCGAGCTGGACCGCTCGCCCCTGGCGCTCCGGTCGCTGAACGCCGCGCCGGACGAGGATGGGCCGTGGACGCTCGAGACGCGCTGCACCGCCGTGCTCGAGGGGCCCGGGACGGAGCTCCGCGTCGAGGGGTCGTGGCTCGCGGTCGCGTGGCTCGGGCACCTGGGCGGATGGCCCGACCCCGGCCCGCCCGTGCCGCCGGACGGCGTGGCACGCCCGTGAGTCTCGAGCGACACGGGCGGGCCCGGGGACCGGTCGGGTCGCCAGGTTCCTTACGGTCTCGTCACCTCCCGCCGGCGCGGGGCCGTCGAGTGGGACGCTGAGGGCATGAGCAGCGCATCGCCGACGGGGCGGGACCCGTCGGACCCCGTCGGGCGGGACCTCGAGTCGGTGGTCCCGCCCGAGCCGAGGCCGCGGGACGGGTGGTGGTCGGCGCTCGCCGGGGTGGTCGCGACGGCGGCCGGGCTGGCCGTGGCGGAGCTGGTCGCGGCGTTCGTCGACCCGGCGTCGAGCCCGGTCGTGGCGGTCGGCGGCGCGGTGGTCGACGGCGTCCCGGGCTGGCTGAAGGACCTCGCGGTGTCGTGGTTCGGCACGGCGGACAAGGCCGTGCTGCTCGCGACGATGGGCGTGGTCTCCCTCGCGGGCGCGGCGCTCGCGGGCCTCCTCGAGCGACGGCGCCCACCGTGGGGCGCCGTCCTGCTCGGCGCCGTGGGCGTGGTGGCGGCCGTCGTGGCCGCGGGTCGCCCCGGGGCGAACCTCGCGTGTGCGCTGCCGAGCCTGCTCGGGGTGGTGGCCGCGATCGCCCTGCTCAGTGCGTTGCTGCGCCGCGTGGAGGAGTGGTTCGCCGAGGACGAGCGGCCCGGCGCCGACTGGCGGTACGCGATCGACCGGCGCCGCTTCCTGCAGTGGACCGGCGTCACCGCGGCGGGCGCCGTCGTCGTGCTCGGCGTCTCGCGGCTGGTCTCCGCCGGAGGCCGCGCGGTGACGGCGGCGCGCGAGGCGGTCCGCCTGCCGCGGGCCGCGACGACCGCGCCCGCGGTGCCCGCGGGCGCGGATCTCGGCGTCGAGGGCGCCGCCCCCTACGTCACGCCGAACCCGGAGTTCTACCGCATCGACACGGCCCTGGTCGTGCCGCAGGTGGACCCCGACGACTGGTCGCTCACCGTGACCGGCCTCGTGGACGAGCCGTTCACGATCACCTGGGACGACCTGCTCGCCCTCCCGCTCGAGGAGCATCACGTCACCCTGGCGTGCGTCTCCAACGAGGTGGGCGGCGACCTGATCGGCAACGCGCTGTGGCTCGGCTATCCCGTGCGCGAGCTGCTGAAGCGGGCCAGGCCGCAGGGCGGCGCGGACATGGTGCTCTCCCGCAGCACCGACGGCTTCACCGCGGGCACGCCGCTGGAGGTGCTGCAGGAGGAGGATCGCGACTGTCTCGTCGCCGTCGGGATGAACGGCGAGCCGCTGCCCACCGAGCACGGCTTCCCCGCCCGCCTCGTGGTGCCCGGGCTGTACGGGTACGTGTCGGCCACCAAGTGGGTCACCGAGCTCAAGGTCACCCGGTTCGCCGACGAGCAGGGCTACTGGACGCCGCGCGGCTGGTCGGCGCTGGGGCCGATCAAGCTGTCCTCGCGCATCGACGTCCCGCGCCCGGGGGACGACCTGCCCGCCGGCGCGGTGACGCTCGCGGGCGTCGCGTGGGCGCAGCACACCGGCATCGAGCGCGTCCAGGTACGGGTGGACGACGGCGACTGGGTCGAGGCCGACCTCGCCGACACCGTCGGTCCGGACACGTGGCGCCAGTGGCGCCTGGACTGGGACGCGACGCCGGGCGACCACCTCGTCGCCGTGCGCGCGACGGACGCCGACGGGAACCTCCAGGTCGAGGCGGAGGCGCCGCCCGCGCCCGACGGCGCCACCGGCTGGCACACCATCGAGCTGACGATCACCTGACGGCCGGGGTTCCTCAGACCCGCGCGGTCGCCGCAAGGCGCGCGCCGAACAGCATGAGCACCCCGCCGGTGACACGGTCGACCCACCGCACGGCGCCGGAGCGGCGCAGCCAGGGCCCGAACCAGCCCGCCCCGAGGACGACGAGCGACAGCCAGGCCGTCCCGAGCACGCAGTGCACCAGGGCGAGCAGCAGCCCCATGAGCAGCGGGTTGACGCCGTCGGGCACGAACTGGGGGATGGCCGCGACGTAGAAGACGCCGACCTTCGGGTTCATGAGGTTGGTGCTGAGCCCCAGGCCGAAGTCGCGCCAGCGGCCGCCCGTCGGCAGCGGCGCGTCCACCTCGGCGGCGCCGTCGCGCGGCTCGCGGAAGGAGCGCCAGAGCATCGACGCCCCCATCCACACCATGTACGCCGCGCCCGCCAGGGTGAGCACGCGGTACGCGGTCTGGCTGGCGGCGAGCAGCGCCGCCGCGCCGCCCGCGGCGGCGGCGCCCCACACGAGGGTGCCGACCTGGATGCCGCCCAGCGCGGCGAAGCCGTGCGAGCGCGAGCGGGTCACGGTGCTGCGCAGCACGAGCGCCGTGTCGAGGCCGGGGACAAGGGTCAGGAGGCCCGCGACGAGCGCGAAGGCGAGCAGCGCCTGGAGGACGGTCACGGCGTCACGATACGAGCCGGACGGCGCGGCGTCACCGCCGGCGCAGGTCGCGGCGGACGCCCCGCAGCGTCCACAGCCCGTACGCGGCGAGGGCCGGCTTGAGCGGCAGCCACTCGCCCCAGCGGTGGTCGGCGCCGCGCGTCAGGCGACCGACCAGGTCGGGGCGCTGGCGCGCGACGTACACGCGCGCCTTCAGCGCGTGCGCCGGCTGGGACACGAACGTGATGCGGTCGGCGTCCTCGACCAGCGGGAGCACCCGGGCGACGTTCTCCCACGTCGTCCGGCTCTCCTCCTCGAGCACGACCGGACCGTCGTAGCCCAGCACGCCGACGGCGTGGTCGGCCAGGACCCGGGCCTCGGATCTGCCGGACGTCGTCGTCACGCCCCCGCTGAGCACGAGCCGCGCGCGTGCCGACGGGTCGATCGACCGCAGCGCCGCGCGCACCCGCCAGCGGTTGACGACGTTCGCCGCAGCACCGGGGTTGCGGAACCCCAGGACGACGACGGCCTGCGTCGGGCCGGCGGCGTCGGCCACGAGGGAGCGCGACCAGCGCCGGTTCAGCCACTCGCTCCAGGCCAGCGCGGCGGCGAGCACGGAGGCCCCGGCGAGGGCGACGATCGGTCCGCGGCGCATGCGAGGGACTGTAGACCGTGACGTCCGCCGCGGCGGACGCGGGAAAACCGGAGACGGCGACGGCGGGCCGGTGCCACCATCGGCGCATGCTGATCCGGCGAGAGCTCCCGTCCGACGTCGCCGCAGTCCGGGCCGTCACCGCCGCCGCCTTCGCGGGCGCGCCGTACTCGGCGCCGCCCGTCGAACCGGACGGCGCGCCCGGCGAGGCGACGCTCGTCGGCCTCCTGCGGGCGGACCCGTGCTGGATCCCGGAGCTCGCGTTCGTGGCCTGCGCGGGGGACGGCACGGGGGACGACGTCGTCGGGCACGTGGTGTGCACGCGGGCCCGCGTGGGCGACGCGCCCGCGCTCGTGCTCGGGCCGCTGAGCGTGCATCCCGAGCACCAGGGCAGCGGCGTCGGGTCCGCGCTGGTGCACACGGTGCTCGGCGCCGCCGATGCGTGGGGGGAGCCGCTCGTGGTGCTCGTCGGCGACCCGGCCTACTACTCCCGTTTCGGGTTCGTGCCTGCTCCCGAGCTGGGCGTCGAGCCGGACGACCCCGCGCTGGCGGGGTTCTTCCAGGCGCGGCCGCTCGCCGCGTACGAGCCGTCCCTGCGCGGACCGTTCGCGAGCCCCGCGCCCTTCGCCGCGCTCGAGGCGATGGCGGCCGACGCCCCCGCGTGAGGCGGGGTCACAGCCCGAGGATCGGCTCCACCGAGCTGATGGCCGTGCCCCGCGCCCGGGCGTACCCGATCTCGCGGCGCGTCGAGGTGCCGACGTAGCCGCCGACGCTCACCACCCGGACCTCGTCCGCCAGGTCGATCCGACGGAGGTGCAGCTCGCCCAGAGCCTCGCGCCTGATGGGCGTCAGCTCGTCGTCGATCGCCTCGGGGCCGAGCACGATCACCCCCTGGGCCGTCAGCCGACGTCGCTCCGCCTCGAACAGGTCGCGGAATCGCAGCGAGCCGCACAGGCACACCACCTGGGGGCGTTCGACGTCCATGCTGCTAAGACTCCCGCATCCTGGCTCGGAGCACGTCGAGCTCGGCTCCCGGTGCGTCCGGGTCGAAGCCGTGCTCGATCAGCCAGCGCGACGCCGTCAGGCTGCGCAGCGACCACCACGCGCGGATGACGGCCCGGTCGGCGCCCGGGCCATAGCCGGCGAGCACGTCGTCCAGGTGCTCCTCGTGCCCGAGCGTCAGGATGGCCAGGTCGAACATGGCGTCGCCGGGGGCGGCCTCGGACCAGTCGATGACGCCGGTGACCTTGTCGCCGTCCACGAAGACGTGCGTGAGCTGCAGGTCGCCGTGGACGAACGCCGCCGTCCACGGCCGTAGCGCGGCCTCGGCGATCGCACGGTTCTTCCGGACCACCTCGGCGGGCACGACGTCGTGGGCGAGCAGCCACGCGCACTCGCGGTCGAGCTCGGCCGCCACGTCGTCGAGGCTGCGTCCCGGCCACGGCGGCAGCGGCGCGTCGTGCAGCCGCCGGACGGCCGCACCTGCCGCCGCCCACGCCGCCGGCGACCGGGGTGACGGCTCGCCCAGGACGCCGAGGGCCTCGCCCGGCACGGCGGCGAGCGCGAGGACGGGCGGCTCGCGCCACAGGACCTCCGGGGTCGGGACCGGCGCCAGGGCCATCGCCCGCGCCTCGCGCTCGGCGTGCCCTGGGTCGCCGTCGACCTTCAGGAACACGTCGCCCACGCGCAGCGTCGCGCGCTGGCTGTGGGCTACGACGACCTCCACCTCGTCCATACCGGCCAGCCTGCCCGGAACTGCAGCGACGCCGCCCGGGATTTTCGCCGTGGGCCGTGACGGGTCAGAGCACCGCACCGGATGCGGCTCGCGGCGTCAGGGCCGTGCTTCCGCTCGTGACGCCAGCGCCAGCCGCTCGACGAGGTCGTCCGGGATCGGCTTGCGCGGCGTGAAGGTGATGCCGGTCTTGGTCGCCTTGAGGCCCACGGCCGCGATCTCGCCGGCGTGCGCGGCGACGGCGCGGGGAAGGAGGTAGAGACCGCACTGCCTGCTGAAGGCGGCATAGCTCGCGACGACCGAGCCGCCGATCCTGAAGCCCGGCATGTCGTAGGCCACTATCTCCTCCGCGTCGGGAAGGGCGCTCGCCAGGAGCGCGCGCAGATGCTTCAGCGAGGGCTGAAAGGGCTCAGGCGCTGCGGCGATGTAGCTGTCGTGATCGGCTGCCGTCGTCATGGGTCTGCTTGCTCCCGCTTCTGTCAGGGCCGGGGACACCCTCACCGTAATGACGCTCGGGCTTGCGCGGCTGGATACCATGGACGTACAGGCATCGACCCGGCCATCACCGGTGAGCCTCCGGAAGAACCGAGTGGTCCCACTCTTAGTAGAACCGGACGGGTAGGCCCGTCACAGCCGTGAACGAGCGGCGGGCGCCAGCGCGATCGGCGTCCGCAAGCGGGGTGGTACCGCGGTACCCGCGTCCTTCGGGGCGGGGGCGTCGTCCTCGCACGGCAGCAGCGACGTCGACCCGTACCACCAACCAGCTCGTTCGCACAGGAGCCCACCCATGGCCTATCCGCAGCACCGTTCGTCCGACCAGCCCCAGCAGGGCGCCGCCTTCGGCATCGCCGGCGTCCCGGCGTCCCCGGACCTGCCGGCGATCGAGCGCGAGGTCCTGGACTTCTGGGCCGCCGACGACACGTTCCGCGCGTCCGTCGCGAAGAACCCGGCCGGGGAGAACGGCAGCAACGAGTTCGTCTTCTACGACGGTCCGCCGTTCGCCAACGGCCTGCCCCACTACGGCCACCTGCTCACCGGGTACGCCAAGGACGTCGTCCCGCGCTACCAGACGATGCGCGGCAAGCACGTGGAGCGCCGGTTCGGCTGGGACACGCACGGCCTGCCCGCCGAGCTCGAGGCGATGAGCCAGCTCGGCATCAAGACCAAGGACGAGATCCTCGAGCTCGGCATCGAGAAGTTCAACGCCGCCTGCCGCTCGTCGGTGCTGAAGTACACGTCCGAGTGGCGCGACTACGTCACCCGCCAGGCGCGCTGGGTCGACTTCGACCACGACTACAAGACGCTCAACGTCACCTACATGGAGTCGGTGCTGTGGGGCTTCAAGAAGCTCTACGACGCGGGCCTCGTGTACGAGGACTTCCGCGTGCTGCCGTACTGCTGGAACGACCAGACGCCGCTGTCCAACCACGAGCTGCGCATGGACGACGACGTCTACCAGACGCGCCAGGACCCGGCCGTGACCGTCGGCTTCGACGTCGCGACCGTGCCGGCCGGGCAGGACGTCGTGCGCCCCGGGGACAAGCTCCTCGTCTGGACCACCACGCCGTGGACGCTGCCCTCCAACCTGCTCGTCATGGTCGGCGAGGACATCGACTACGCCGTCGTCGAGTCGTCGTTCACGGGCACGCCGCAGCGGTACGTGCTCGCCGCGGCCCGCGTGGACGCGTACGCCCGCGAGCTCACGGACGAGGGCGAGGACGCCCCGCGCGTCGTCGGGCGCCTCACCGGCCGCGAGCTGCTGCAGACCTCCTACGTGCCGCCGTTCTCCTACTACGAGGGCCGTGAGCGCGCGCACCGCGTGGTCGAGGCGGACTTCGTCACGACGACGGACGGCACCGGCCTGGTGCACAGCGCCGGCGCGTTCGGCGAGGACGACAAGGTCGTCTGCGACCGCGAGGGCGTCGCCTCCGTCATGCCCGTGGGCGCGGACGGCAAGTTCACGCACCCGGTCGACGAGTACGCCGGGCTGCAGGTCTTCGACGCGAACCTGCCGATCATCGACCACCTCAAGGCACGCACCCGCGGGGAGGTCGACGCCGGGTCCGTCACCGCCGGCACGGTGCTGCTGCGCCGCGAGTCGTACGCCCACTCCTACCCGCACTGCTGGCGCTGCCGGCAGCCGCTGATGTACATGGGCGTCTCGTCGTGGTTCGTCGAGGTGACGAAGTTCAAGGACCGGATGGTGGAGCTCAACCAGGAGATCTCCTGGACGCCGGAGCACATCAAGGACGGCCAGTTCGGCAAGTGGCTCGCGAACGCCCGCGACTGGTCCCTGAGCCGCAACCGCTTCTGGGGCTCCCCGGTGCCGGTGTGGAAGAGCGACGACCCCGCGTACCCGCGCCTCGACGTGTACGGCTCGCTGGCGGAGATCGAGCGCGACTTCGGCCGCCTGCCGCTCGGCCCCGACGGCGAGCCGGACCTGCACCGCCCGTTCGTCGACGAGCTGACCCGCCCCAACCCCGACGACCCGACGGGGAAGTCCACGATGCGCCGCGTCGAGGACGTCATGGACGTGTGGATGGACTCCGGCTCCATGCCGTACGCGCAGGTGCACTACCCGTTCGAGAACGCGGACTGGTTCGAGCACCACTACCCGGGCGACTTCATCGTCGAGTACATCGGCCAGACCCGCGGCTGGTTCTACCTGCTGCACGTGCTCGCCACGGCGCTGTTCGACCGGCCGGCGTTCCGCACCGCCGTCTCGCACGGCATCGTGCTGGGCTCCGACGGGCGCAAGATGAGCAAGTCGCTGCGCAACTACCCGGACGTCTCCGAGGTCTTCGACCGTGACGGCTCCGACGCGATGCGCTGGTTCCTCATGGCCAGCCCGATCCTGCGCGGCGGCAACCTCGTCGTCACGGAGGAGGGCATCCGCGACGCGGTGCGGCAGGTGCTGCTGCCGCTGTGGAGCACGTACTACTTCTTCACCCTGTACGCGAACAGCGCGGCGGACGGGCAGGGGTACACCGCCAAGCTCGTCACCGCAGAGCGCGTCCCCGGCCTGCCCGCCCTCGACCGGTACCTGCTGGCGCGCACCCACGACCTCGTCGCGAAGGTCACCTCGCAGCTCGACGCCTACGACATCTCCGGCGCCTGCGAGTCCGTGCGCGAGCACCTCGACGTCCTGACCAACTGGTACGTGCGCACCCAGCGCGACCGGTTCTGGGCCGAGGACGACGACGCCTTCGACACGCTGTACACGGCGCTCGAGACGCTGACCCGCGTCATGGCGCCGCTGGCGCCGCTGCTCTCCGAGGAGGTCTGGCGTGGGCTCACCGGCGGCCGCTCCGTGCACCTCACGGACTGGCCGGCGGTGGCCGACGGCGGGGACGTCGTCGTGGACCCCGCCCTCGTGCGCGACGACGAGCTCGTCGCCGCGATGGACGAGGTGCGCGCCGTCGTGTCCAGCGCGCTCGCGCTGCGCAAGGCGAACCAGCTGCGCGTGCGCCAGCCGCTGGCCCGTCTCACGGTCGCCGTGCCGGACCCGGCCGCGCTCGCGGACTACGTGGGACTGCTGACGTCGGAGCTCAACGTCAAGGCGGTCGACCTCGTCGAGGCGGACGCCGACGCGTCCGAGCGGTTCGGCATCACCGAGCGGCTCGCGGTCAACGCCCGGGCCGCCGGCCCGCGCCTGGGGCGCGGCGTGCAGGCGGTCATCAAGGCGGCGAAGGCGGGCGCCTGGCGCCGGGAGGACGACGGCACCGTCGTCGTCACGACGGACGCCGGGGACGAGCCGCTGCTGGCGCCCGAGTACGAGCTCACGACCGTGGTGGGCGACGCGGCCGGCGAGCACGTCGCCGCGTCCGTGCTGCCCGGCGGCGGGTTCGTCGTCCTGGACCTCGCGCTGGACGACGCGCTGCGCGCCGAGGGCTACGCCCGCGACGTCGTCCGCGACGTGCAGGACGCGCGCAAGGCCGCCGGCCTGGAGGTGAGCGACCGCATCGCGCTGGAGCTCGACGTCCCCGCCGAGCACGTCGCCGCGGTGGAGGCGCACCGCGAGCTCATCGCCCGCGAGACCCTCGCGGTCGACCTCGCCGTGACGGCGGGCGACGGCGAGCGCGTCGTCCGGGTCGCGAAGCGCTGACCCCGCCAGCCGAGCGTCTCTGTCGGTCAGGATTCACCCCCGGAATCCTGACCGACAGAGACGCTCGGGCCTGGGCGGCCCCCGTGCGGCCGACTACCCTGGTGCTCCCCGGCGCGTCGGCGCCGACCCCTGCGAGGAGTTCGCATGGCCGCGACACCCGCCCCCGAGAAGCGCCCCTTCGTCCCGCCGCGCTGGTTCGTCCGCTCGGCGTGGGCGGTCCAGCGCGCCGGCTACCGCATCAGCGGCGGCCGGTGGCCCCTGCGCCGCCCCACCCCGGGCGGCAAGTTCGGCATGCTGCGGCTGCGCGTCGTCGGGCGTCGCAGCGGCGAGGAGCGCGCCGTCATCCTCGGGTACGTCGAGGACGACGGCCGGTACGTGACCCTGGCGATGAACGGCTGGGGCGACCCGCCGCCGGCGTGGTGGCTCAACCTGCGCGCGCACCCGGACGCCGTCGTGGACACCGTCGACGGCCTGCGGGCGGTCCACGGGGCGGCGGCGGAGGGGGCCGAGCGCGACCGGCTGTGGGCGCTCGTCGGCAGGCACCAGGGCTGGGGCGAGATCGACCGGTTCGCCGCGCACCGGGCCGGCGAGACCCCTGTCGTGGTGCTCGCGCCGCGGGAGGCACTACCGCGTGGTGTCCGGCCGGACCCCGTCGCGTAACCTCGGCACGTGAACGCCGAGCCTGACAAGAAGTCCTCGTCCGCCGTGCGCAAGGCCCGTGCCGCCGAGCGCCAGGCCGCCCGCGCGGCGGCGGAGGACGCCGTGGCACAGGAGTCGCTGCGCGAGGTCTACGCGGAGATCATGTCGCGGGCGCCGGAGCACGACATCGACCCCACGCTCGACCGCGTGCGGCGCGTCCTCGAGCTCCTCGGAGACCCGCAGCACGCGTTCCGCGCGATCCACCTCACCGGGACCAACGGCAAGTCGTCGACGGCGCGGATGACGGAGCGCCTGGTGCGCGAGCACGGGCTGCGCACCGGCCTGTTCACCTCGCCCCACCTCACGAGCGTCACCGAGCGCATCCAGGTGGACGGTGAGCCGCTGAGCGCCGCCCGGTTCGTCGAGGTGTTCGAGGACGTCGCGCCGTACATCGGCGTGGTCGATCGCGAGTCGCAGGAGGCGGGCGGCCCCCGCCTCAGCTTCTTCGAGGTCCTTACGGTGATGGCGATCGCCGCCTTCGCGGACGCCCCGGTGGACGTCGCGGTGGTGGAGGTCGGCATGGGCGGCCGCTGGGACTCGACCAACGTGATCGACGGCGAGGTCGCCGTGCTGACCCCGGTCGGCATCGACCACGAGCGCTGGCTGGGCTCCACGCTCGCGGAGATCGCGACCGAGAAGTCGGGGATCGTCAAGGAGCGCGCGACCGTCGTCAGCGCGGAGCAGGAGGTCGTGGTCGACGAGATCCTGCGCGAGCGCGCCGCGGAGGTGTCGGCGCACCTGCTGCGCGAGGGCGTGGAGCTCGAGGTCGCCGGCCGCCGCGTCGCCGTCGGCGGGCAGCTCGTCGACCTGCGCACCCCCGCCGGCCTCTACACCGAGGTGCTGGTGCCGTTGCACGGCGCGTACCAGGCGCACAACGCGCTCCTCGCGCTCGCCGCCGTGGAGGCGCTGCTCGGCGGCCGGGCGCTCGACGGCGGGGTGGTGGAGACGGCGTTCGCCGACGTCGTCGTGCCGGGACGGCTCGAGGTGGTGCGCTCCAGCCCGACCGTGCTGGTGGACGCGGCGCACAACCCGCACGGCGCGCAGGCGCTCGTGGACGCGCTCGACGAGGAGTTCGACCTGCCCCGCCTGGTCGGCGTCGTCGCGGTGATGGCCGACAAGGACGCCGAGGGGCTGCTCGCGACCCTCGAGCCGGCGCTCACCGAGGTGGTGCTCACCAAGAACTCCTCGGCGCGCTCCGCCGACCCCGAGGACCTGCTGGAGGTGGCGCAGGAGATCTTCGGCGAGGACCGGGTGCGCACCACCGCGCGCCTCGACGAGGCGCTGCAGGTGGCGGCCGACCTCGCCGAGAGCGGCGACCAGGTGGGCGTCGGCACCGGCCGCGGCGTGCTCGTCACCGGCTCGGTCATCACGGTCGCCGACGCCCGGATCCTGCTCGGCCGCGGCTGACGGGCCCTCCGGGACGTCGGGAGGGCGCGCGCACGATCACCCGCTCGACACCCCCTGGGGGTGCTGCGTGGCGTGCGACCCGGGTGTTGGATGGGGAGGCAGGCCGCCGCGGTGCACGGCGGTGCCAGGCGAGGAGGCACGACATGAAGAAGCTGCTCGACGACCCCGCGGACGCGGTGACCGACTCGCTCGCGGGATTCGGGCTCGCCCACGCCGACCTGGTCGACGTGCACGACGAGCCCGTGTACGTCTCCCGTGCCGGCGGGCCCGTCCCCGGCAAGGTCGGACTGGTCAGCGGCGGCGGCTCCGGGCACGAGCCGCTGCACGCCGGGTTCGTCGGCGACGGGATGCTCGACGCCGCCGTGCCGGGCGCGGTGTTCACGTCGCCCACACCGGACCAGATCGTCCCGGCGATCCTGGGCGCGGACACGGGCGCCGGCGTCGTCGCGATCGTGAAGAACTACACGGGCGACGTGCTCAACTTCGAGACCGCCGTGGAGCTCGTCGAGGCGGAGGGGTCGCAGGTGGCGACGATCCTCGTCAACGACGACGTCGCCGTCGAGGACTCCCTGTACACCGCGGGCCGCCGCGGCGTCGCGGGCACGGTCTGCGTGGAGAAGATCGCGGGCGCGGCCGCGGCGCGCGGCGACGACCTGGGCGCCGTCACCGAGATCGCCGGACGGGTGGTGGCGAACGTGCGCAGCATGGGCGTCGCGCTCACGGCGTGCACGGTGCCGCACGTCGGCAAGCCGTCCTTCGACCTGCCCGACGACGAGGTCGAGATCGGCATCGGCATCCACGGCGAACCCGGCCGGCACCGCATCCCCTTCGCGGGCGCCACCGAGATCACGCGCAGCCTCCTCGACCCGGTCGCCGACGACCTCCGCCTGGCCGACGGCGACGACGTGCTGCTGTTCGTCAACGGCATGGGCGGCACCCCGCTGTCCGAGCTCTACGTCGTCTATGGTCGAGCGCGCGGGCTGCTCGAGGAGCGCGGTGTCACCGTCTCCCGGTCGCTCGTGGGCAACTACGTGACGTCGCTGGAGATGCAGGGCGCGTCGATCACGGTGCTGCGGCTGGACGACGAGCTGCGGGAGCTGTGGGACGCGCCGGTGCGCACGGCGGCGTTGCACTGGTGACGGGCGCCGCGGGGCGCCCCGAGGCGAGGAGGCGTGCGGTCATGGGGCTCGACGTGGCATGGGCGGAGCGTTGGGTGCGGCGCACCGCCGACGTCGTGGCGGGGTCGAAGGACGAGCTCACGGAGCTCGACCGGCAGATCGGGGACGGCGACCACGGGGAGAACCTGCACCGCGGGTTCCAGGCCGTGCTCGCCAAGCTGGACGATCCGGGCGCGGCGGAGCGCGCGGAGGTGGGCGACGTGCTGATGCTCGTCGCGACCACCCTGATGTCGAAGGTCGGCGGCGCCTCCGGCCCGCTGTACGGGACGGCGTTCCTGCGGGCGGCGAAACGGTCGGCCCGCCCCAGCGTCGACGGGTCCGGCGTCGTCGTCCTGCTCGACGCCGCGCTCGAGGGCGTGACGTCGCGGGGCAAGGCGCAGGTGGGGGAGAAGACGATGGTCGACGCCCTCGCCCCCGCCGTCGACGCGGCCACCGCCGCCGCGGACGCCGGCCAGGAGCCGGTCGAGGTGCTGCGGGCGGCCGCCGACGCGGCCGACGCCGGCGCGACAGGCACCATCCCGCTCGTGGCGACCAAGGGCCGCGCGTCCTACCTGGGGGAGCGGAGCGCCGGCCACGAGGACCCGGGCGCCCGTTCGACGGCGCTGGTGCTGCGTGCGGCGCTCGACGCGGCGCTCAATGCCACGACCGATGCCACGGCCGATGCCACGGCCGATGCCACGGCCGGCGAGGCGGAGGCGGTCGGGGAGTGAGCGTCGGGCTGCTGCTGGTCTCCCACTCGGCGCGGCTCGCCGAGGGGGCGGTCGAGCTGGCCCGCGAGATGGCGCCGGACGTCGTCCTGGAGAGCGGGGCGGGCGACGGCGAGGGCGGTCTGGGCACGTCGCTGGAGGTCGTGCAGGACGCCCTCGGGCGCGCGCTGCCGCGCGTCGACGGCGTCGTCGTGCTGGCCGACCTGGGGTCCGCCGTGCTGACGGTCGAGACGGCGCTCGAGCTCGACGACGATCTGGCCGGCCGGGTGCGTCTCGCCGACGCGCCGTTCGTCGAGGGCGCGGTCGCCGCGGCGGTGGCGGCGCAGCAGGGCGCCGGCCTGGATGCGGTCCTCGTCGCCGCCGAGGCGGCGGGCGCACCCGCTGCTCCGGCTCCCGGCGCGGCACCGGCGGCCGCCGGGGCCGCGGGCGGCGAGACGGTCTCGGCGCGGGTCGTGGTCCGCAACCCGCTGGGCCTGCACGCCCGCCCGGCGGCGGTGGTGGCGCGGGCCGCGGCGGCGTTCGGCGGGCCGGTCACCCTGCAGGGCGTGGACGCGACGAGCGTGCTGCAGCTCATGGCGCTCGGCACCGCCGCGGGCACCGAGGTCGAGGTGTCCGCGCACGGGGCGGACGCGCGCGACGCCGTGGCCACCGTCGTCGGGCTGATCGAGGGCGGGTTCGGCGAGGTGTGACCACGCTCACAGGAAATTGCACCTGGTGCAATATTGCAGTGGGTGCATGATTGTCCGGTGACTCCTCCCGCCGGCGACCTCGGACTGCGTGAGCGCAAGAAGCGCGCACGCACGGACGCGATCGTCGACGCCGCCCAGCGCCTCGTGCTCGAGCGCGGCCTGGACGCCGTGACCGTGGAGGAGATCGCCGAGGCGGCCCAGATCTCGCCCCGCACGTTCTTCAACTACTTCGAGTCGAAGGACGACGCGGTGCTCGGTCAGGGCTCGTTCGAGCTGAGCGCCGAGACCCGTGAGGCGTTCGCGGCCGGGGGCCCCACCGGGCGTCTGGTGGCGGACCTCGAGGTGCTCGTCCGGTCGTTGCTCGCCGCGTTCGCCGGCCCCGGCAAGCACCAGGGCGAGCAGGTGATGGAGATCCTGCAGCTCGAACCCCGCCTGCTCGGGCGGCACTTCGCGTGGTTCGAGCGGCACAAGACCCAGGTCGTCGCGCTGTTCGAGCGGCGGCACGAGGCGGCACCCCTGCCGGCCGACCCCGAGATGTGCGCCATGGTCGTCTTCGTCGTCACGCGGGCGGCGATGGACGACTGGGCACGCACCGGCCACGAGGGCGACGTCGGCGACCACGTGCCGCACGTCGTCGGCCAGCTCGCCGCCGTCCTCACCTCCTGAGCGTCGGGCACTCCGCCCGCACGCCCTCCTCCGAGCATCCCAGCCCCCGTCACTACCCCGGCGCCCCTGCGCGCCACCGATCCGAGGTGTCCCATGAGCAGTGCCCCTGCTGCCGCGCCGGACAAGCCCGTCGTCGTCCTGACGCAGCGCACCGTCTGGCTGATCTTCGGCGCCCTGATGGCGTCGATGTTCCTGTCCTCCCTCGACCAGACGATCGTCGGCACCGCGATGCCCACGATCGTCGGCGAGCTCAACGGTGTCGAGCACCAGGGATGGGTCGTCACGGCCTACATCCTGGCCGTCGCCATCGGCATGCCCCTGTACGGCAAGTTCGGCGACCTGATGGGCCGGCGCTGGCCGTTCCTCGTCGCGATCGGGCTGTTCACGCTCGCGTCCGTGGGCGCCGCGCTGTCGCAGAACATGATCGAGCTCGTCCTGTGGCGCGCCCTCCAGGGCCTCGGCGGCGGCGGGCTGATGATCCTGTCGCAGTCGATCATCGCCGACATCGTGCCCGCCTCCGAGCGCGGCAAGTACATGGGCCCGCTCGGCGCCCTCTTCGGCATCTCGGCCGTCCTCGGCCCGCTCCTGGGCGGCTGGCTCACCGAGGGCCCCGGCTGGCGCTGGACCTTCTGGATCAACCTGCCCGTCGGCGTCGCGGCGTTCGTCGTCGCCTGGTTCGCGCTCAAGCTGCCCTCGCACCGCTCGTCGCGTCCCGTCGACTGGGGCGGCATCGTCACGATGGCGGTCGCGACCACCGGCATCGTGCTCGTCACCAGCTGGGAGTCCCTGTCGTCGTCCGGCTACGACTGGACCGACTGGCGCCTGTCCGGCCTCCTCGTGCTGACGCTCGCGGCGGTGGCCGCGTTCATCCTCGTCGAGACGCGCGTGGCCGAGCCGCTGATCCCGCTGCGGCTGTTCAAGAACCGCACGTTCACCATCACGACGATGATCGGGCTCGTGCTGGGCATGGGCATGTTCTCCGCGATGGCGATGATCCCGACGTTCCTGCAGATGTCCACGGGCGCCGGCGTCACCGAGTCGGGCTGGCTGATGCTCCCGATGATGGCCGGCATGATGCTCACCTCCATCGTCTCCGGTATCGCGATCTCCAAGACGGGGAAGTACAAGGCCTACCCGGTGGCCGGCCTGATCGTGGTCGCCCTGGCGATGGTCTGGCTGACCGGCCTCACCGGCGACATGTCGATGTGGACCTTCGGCGCGATGATCTTCACGCTCGGCGCCGGCATGGGCCTCGTGATGCAGACCGTCGTGCTGGCGGTGCAGAACGCCGTCGACCCGCACGAGCTGGGCACGGCCACGAGCTCGAACAACTTCTTCCGCGAGATCGGCGCGGCCGTGGGCTCCGCCCTGTTCACGACGATCTTCACCACCCGCCTCACCGACAATCTCACCGAGGTCTTCGCGGGGGCGCCCGCCGGCGCCGGCGGGGCGGGGGAGGCGAGCCTCACGCCGGGCGTGGTCCAGTCGCTGCCCGAGCCGCTCAAGTCGGGCATCATCGACGCCTACGCCGATGCCCTCGCGCCGTCGTTCTGGTACCTCGTACCGCTGGTGCTCGTCGGCCTCGTGCTGGCGTTCTTCCTGCCCGTGATCAAGCTGTCCGACGTCGCCGGCATGGTGGCGCGCGGCGAGGCGGTCTCGGACCCGGCCAAGGCCGGGGCGCTCGACGAGGTGCCGGTGGACGCCGTCGCGTCCGACGTCGTGTCCGACGACGGTCCCGGCACCCGCGAGCGCGCGGATATCGTGGGGTCGTGAGCAAGAAGGACGACCGTCCCCGCCCGGGGGACCGCATCAAGCCCCGCAAGCCAGCCAAGGTGCAGTTCACGTCGATGATGCTGCAGCTGGAGGCGTTCGTGGTGCTGTTCGCCGGCGTCGCCCTCTACGGGCTGCGGAACACCGGCTACGAGCGCGGCCCCCTGGTGATCGACTCGCCGCTCGCCCTGTGGCTCGTGATCGGCGTGCTGTTCGTGGTGCTCCTGGTGATGTCCCGCATGGTCGGGACGCCGATGGGGTACTACGCGGGGACGGTCGTGCAGGTGCCGGTGCTGGCGATGGGCCTGCTGCTGCCGATGATGTTCGTCGTCGGCGTGGTGTTCGTCGCGATGTGGGTCGTCTCGCTGCGTCTGGGCGGCCGCATCGACCGCGAGCGTGCCCAGTACGACGCCGAGCACCCGGAGACGGCACCGAACCTCTGACCTGACCCCACGTCGACCTAAGCCCCCTTCGAGCACGGAATCCGTACCGCTAAGCACCGTCTTGGCGGGACGGATCCCGTGGTCGAAGGGGGCTCTTGGTCGTCGATGGGAGCCGCTGGCCCGGTATCCAGCCGAGGCGGTGCAGCTGTGCCGCGACCTGCCGCCCGAGATCGCCGGGGACACGCAGGTCCCTGCCCGTGACCCGCTGCATCACGACGCCACCCTCGGCCACGAGGGTGTTCTGCCGACGGCGGTCGTCGTACAGCGCTGCGGGCGCGGCGTGCACCTCCGCCCCGTCGGCCTCGAGCCAGAACCACCGTCCGTCCGGTAGGTGCCACACCATGTCGCCGCGCCCGAGGAACGTGCCCCGCCGGTCGACCAGCACGCGCTGCAGGTCGTCCGGAGGAACGCCGGCGTCGGTGCACTCAAGGCGCACCGCGGTCTCGAGCGGTGACTCGGCGCGGCCGTCGACCAGCCGCCACCAGCCGTGCGTCCGCTCCACGCCGCGGCGTCCGCGGGCGAGGTCGTGGGCCGTTTCCACCTGTGCCCGCGTGATGAGGCCTCGGTGCACGACGTCGTCGAGCACCGCCACGGCATGCCGTCGATCGAGGGTGGGGATGGCCTGCGCGAGGGCATGGAGCAGGGTGGGGACGCGTCGCCCCGAGATCGCCACGGTCGGTGTCGTCGGGTCGTACTGCCTCACCACGGCGACGTCGGACGGGAGACGTGCCCCGCCAGGAAGGCTTGCCTCGGGCGTGATCCGCACGGGCAGGCCTCGGACCCCGTGGAAGACGAGCGCCGCCTGGCCGACGGGCATCGCGTTCGGTCCGAGGGCGAGGAGGGCCCGCCACGCGAACCAGCGCCGCCGATGGTCGAAGAGGTCGGGGCGCTCACGGTCGTCGACCGGCACCGGGTCCGTGTCGTAGACGCCCGGCGCCACCCGGATCCAGCGACCCTGCAGGGCCAGGCGTGACATGCGGTTCCGGGTCATTCCGCTCGCCTCGCACTGGGCCGTCGTGATCAGACCGTCCTGCTCGTGCGCGACGTCGAGGACTCGGGGCGGTGGAGGGGAGAGCGGGCGCATGGCCGCACTCGACCACGACGCGGCGACCTCCTCGTGCGCGGGTCGCCTCCCTGTGGACGCGTGACGACTGGGGGCAGCGTCGGAGCCTTCGAGCACGGGACCTGTGTCGTCATTCACGCCGTGGCAGTACGGATCCCTTGGTCGAAGGAGTCCACGTCGCCGATAGGCTTTCCGCCATGACCGACGTCGCAGACACGACCCTGCCCGCCGAGCCCGCCATCGAGCGCACCCTGGTGCTCGTCAAGCCCGACGGGGTCCGCCGCGGCCTGTCCGGCGAGGTGCTGCGGCGCATCGAGGCGAAGGGCTACACGCTCGTCGCCGTCGAGCTGAAGCAGGCCACGACCGAGCTCCTCGCCGCGCACTACGCGGAGCACGAGGGCAAGCCGTTCTACCAGCCGCTCGTCGACTTCATGCTCTCCGGCCCGACGCTCGCCGTCGTCGCCGAGGGCCAGGGCGTCATCCCGGGGTTCCGCTCGCTGGCGGGCGCGACCAACCCCACCGAGGCCGCCCCCGGCACCATCCGCGGCGACCTGGGCCGCGACTGGGGCCTCAAGGTCCAGCAGAACCTGGTGCACGGCTCCGACTCGCCCGAGTCCGCGGCCCGCGAGATCGGCCTCTGGTTCCCGGGCCTCTGACACCACCGGCACCCGCCGGGAGCATCGAGCGTGCTGACTTGATCCTCAAACCTCGGGTTTGAGGATCAAGTCAGCACGCTCGATCGGTTCCAGGGCCGCGCGGGACGGGCGGGACCGGCGTAGTTCCGCGGATCGGCGGGATCCGGCGGTTAGGCTCGCCGGGTGCACCTCAAGACGCTCACGCTCCGCGGCTTCAAGTCGTTCGCCTCGGCGACGACGCTGAGCCTCGAGCCGGGCATCACGTGCGTCGTCGGGCCGAACGGCTCGGGCAAGTCGAACGTGGTCGACGCGCTGTCGTGGGTGATGGGGGAGCAGGGCGCCAAGTCGCTGCGCGGCGGCAAGATGGAGGACGTCATCTTCGCCGGCACCGCCGGCACCGCCGGCCGCCCGCCGCTCGGCCGCGCCGAGGTGTCCCTCACGATCGACAACACCGACGGCGCGCTGCCGATCGACTACACCGAGGTGACGATCACCCGCACGCTGTTCCGCAGCGGCGGGTCGGAGTATGCGATCAACGGCAGCTCCTGCCGCCTGCTGGACATCCAGGAGCTGCTGAGCGACTCCGGCATCGGCCGCGAGATGCACGTCGTGGTGGGGCAGGGGCAGCTCGACGCCGTGCTGCGGGCCACCCCCGACGACCGGCGCGGCTTCATCGAGGAGGCCGCGGGCGTCCTCAAGCACCGCAAGCGCAAGGAGAAGGCGCTCCGCAAGCTGGAGGCCATGCAGGGCAACCTCGCCCGCCTCACGGACCTGACCGCGGAGCTGCGCCGCCAGCTCGGACCGCTCGGACGGCAGGCCGAGGCGGCGCGCAAGGCTCGCACCGTCCAGGCGGACCTGCGTGACGCGAAGGCGCGCCTCCTCGCCGACGACCTGGCCCAGCTCACCGCCCAGATGGCCCAGGAGCGGGCGGACGAGGCGGCGCTGCGCGAGCGTCAGCACGAGACGGAGCAGGGCTTGGAGCGGGCCCGCGAGCACCTGGCGCGCCTGGAGGTCGCGGCCTCCGCCGCCGTCGCGGACGCCGGGCGCGCGGCCGACGCCTTCCACGCCCTCGGCGCGCTGCGCGAGCGGCTGCGCGGCCTCGCGACCCTGGCCGACGAGCGCGTGCGCCTGCTGGGGGCGGCAGAGCCGGAGCACCGCGGCCAGGACCCCGCCGACCTGGAGGCCCAGGCCGAGCGGGCGCGTGCCACCGAGGCGGAGCTGACCCGCGAGGTCGAGCTCACGCGCGCCGCGCTCGAGTCCGCGGTCGCCGCGCGCACGGACGCGGAGAAGGCCGCGGACGCCGCGGAGCGCGAGCTCGCGACCCTGCACCGCGGCGCGGCCGACCGCCGCGAGGGGCTCGCCCGGCTCTCCGGGCAGGTGGCCGCGCGGCGCAGCCGCGTCGAGGCGGGTGACGCGGAGCTCGAGCGCGTGCGCGAGGTCGTGGCCGAGGCGGAGCGGCGCGCCGAGGAGGCCGCGCGCGAGTTCGGGGCGCTCGAGGTGCAGGTCGTGGGCGCCGAGGAGGGCGAGGAGGACCTGGACGCCCGGCACGAGGAGGCGACGACGACGCTCGCCGAGGCGCAGGCGGCGGTGCAGGACCTCGAGGCCCGGGCGGCCGAGGCCGAGCGCGACCGCGCCACGTGGAGCGCGCGCGTCGAGGCGCTCGAGCTCAGCCTCGACCGCAAGGACGGCGCGGGAGCCCTGCTCGCGGACGCCGCGCCCGGCGTGCTCGGCTCGGTCGCCGCACTGCTCGGCGTCGAGCCCGGCTACGAGGACGCGGTGACGGCGGCGCTCGGCCCGGTCGCCGACGCCGTCGCCGTGCGCGATCTCGACGCGGCCGTCGACGCGCTGCGTCGCCTGCGCGACGACGACGCCGGCCGCGCCGGCCTCGTCGTGGGTGGCACGGACGGCCGCACCGCCGACGGCGCGTCGGGGGAGTCCCCGGTCCCCGCAGATCTGCCCGACGGCGCGCGCCGGGCGCCCGACGTCGTCACCGTGGCGGGACCCGCGGCCGCCCCGCTGCGCACGCTGCTGCGCGACGTCGTCGTGGTGGACGACCTGGCCCAGGCGCGCGCACTGGTCCAGAAGGCGCCCGGGGTCGTCGCCGTGACGCGGGCCGGCGACCTGCTGGGTGCGGGGCGGGCCTGGGGCGGCTCCGCGGCCGCGCCGAGCGTGCTGCACCTGACGTCCGCGCTCGACGAGGCCAAGGAGGGGCTGGGCGACGCCGCCGCGCGCGGCGAGCGCTGCCGCTTCGAGCTGGTCGGGGCGCGCGAACGGCTGGAGGCGGCGCAGGCCGCCCACGACGACACCCTCGCGCAGCTGCACGAGTCGGACGCGGCGCTCGCCGCCGTGGCGGAGCAGCTCGGCACGCTGGGCGCGGCGCACCGCTCCGCGCTCGCGGAGGCCGAGCGGCACCGCAAGACGCTGACGCAGGCGGCCGAGCGGCGGGAGGCCGACGCGGCGGAGCTCACGGAGCTGACCCGGCGCCTGGAGGTCGCGGAGGCCGAGCCGACGCAGTCCCAGGAGCAGGTGGCCGAGGCGCAGACCGCGCGCGAGGCGGCGCAGGAGGCCGCCACCGCGGCGCGCGCGGCGGAGACCGAGGCGCGCCTGGAGCTGCGCACCAGCGAGGAGCGGGCGCGAGCCGTCGCCGGCCGCGCGCAGGGCCTCGCGCGGGCCGCGGCGCAGGAGCGCGCCGCGCGGGAGAAGGCGGAGCGGCGGGCCGTGCAGCGCGCGGCCGAGGCGCGGACGGCGGCCGCGGTGCGCGACGACGCCGGCACGGCCCTCGCCGCCCTCGCCCGCTCGATCGAGCGCGCACAGGCCGAGCGCGCGGCCGCCGACGAGGAGCGCGCCGCGCGGCAGCAGGAGCTCGAGACCGTCCGCACCGACGCGGACCGGCTCGCGGGCGAGCTGCGCGACCTCACCGACGTCGCGCACCGCGACGAGGTGGCGCGCGCCCAGCAGGTGGCGCGGCTCGAGCAGCTGCAGGCCCGGGCGGTGGACGAGCTGGGCAGCGACCCCGACGTCCTGGTCGAGGAGTTCGGCCCGCACCGCGACGTGCCCGTGGCGCGCCCCGCGGACGCCACCGAGGAGGACCCCGACCCCGAACCGGTGCCGTACGTGCGCGCGGAGCAGGAGAAGCGGCTCGCGACGGCGGAGCGCGCGCTCGCGCGTATCGGCGCGGTCAACCCGCTCGCGCTGGAGGAGTTCGCAGCCCTGGAGGAACGGCACCAGTTCCTCACGGAGCAGCTGGCGGACCTCAAGAAGTCGCGCCAGGACCTGCTGCACATCGTCGAGGAGATCGACGAGCGGGTGCAGCAGGTCTTCGCGGAGGCGTTCCGCGACACCGCGGAGCAGTTCGAGCGGGTCTTCGGCCGCCTCTTCCCGGGCGGCGAGGGGCGTCTGGTGCTCACCGACCCGGGTGATCTTCTCACCACGGGCATCGAGGTCGAGGCGCGCCCGGCGGGCAAGAAGGTCAAGCGGCTGTCGCTGCTGTCCGGCGGGGAGCGGTCGCTCACGGCTGTCGCGTTCCTCGTGTCGATCTTCAAGGCGCGCCCCAGCCCGTTCTACGTGATGGACGAGGTCGAGGCCGCGCTCGACGACGTGAACCTCGGCCGCCTGCTCGAGATCTTCCGCGAGCTGCAGGAGGACTCCCAGCTCATCGTCATCACCCACCAGAAGCGCACGATGGAGGTCGCGGACGCGCTGTACGGCGTGACCATGCGCGGCGACGGTGTGACCACCGTCATCTCCCAGCGGATGCGCGAGACCGTCGATGCGCGGGGAGAATAGCGCCATGCTCACGTTCGTCCTCTGGGTCCTCGGGTCCCTCGTGCTCGCCGCGGTGGTGTTCCTCGTGGCCAACGTCATGGAGCGTCGTGAGGGTCAGGACGACGAGGCCCCCGGTCTCGGTCGATTCCTCCGCGACTTCCGGTCCGGGCTGCGCCGCAAGCGCGTCGCGCCCCCTGCCCCGGTCGAGACCGGCATGGACGAGTTCTTCGCCGCGACTATCGAGGACGCCCCGGGGTACGTCGACCCGGAGGAGCTCACCGAGGCGCTGCACCGGGCCCGCCTGCAGGCCCGCAGCTCGTGGCACGTGGGGAGCGTCCGCAAGCCGGAGTGACCCCGCCCCGCCGGGGCTCCCGCGAGCGGCGCCGTCGCCCCGTTCTGGGAGACTGTGCGCGTGACTGATCAGCTCTGGCTCTGGATCCTCCTCGGTGTCGTCGTCGTGGTCGGCGGCGGCGCCGCACTGCTCGTCCCGCGGACGCGCCGTCGTCGCACCGACCACCTCGTCGACGAGCACGTCGACCAGGACATCGAGCAGGACGTCGAGCAGGACGTCGAGCAGGGCGCGGGCACGACGACCGTCGCGCCGCCCGAGACCGCTGTCGAACCGGCGCCCCCCGCACTCGAGACGCCGGAGCCGGTGGCCGGCCGCCTCATCCGCCTGCGCGACCGCCTGGCCCGGTCCGGGTCGCCGTTGGGCGCGCGCCTGCTGAGCGTGCTGTCCCGCGACCACCTCACCGAGGACGACTGGGACGAGCTCGAGGAGACGCTGCTGCTCGCCGACATCGGCGCCGGCCCGGCCGAGGAGCTGCTCGACGCCCTGCGCACCCGCGTGCGCGTGCTCGGCGTGCGCGACCCGAAGACCGTGCGCGACCTGCTGCGCGAGGAGCTGCTCAAGGTCGTCGACCCGTCGCTCGACCGCGAGGTCGCCACGACGGGTCCGGTCGGCGACGACGGCGCACGCCTGCCCGCCGTGGTGCTGGTCGTGGGGGTCAACGGCACGGGCAAGACGACGACGGTCGGCAAGCTCGCCCGCGTCCTGGTCGCCGAGGACCGGTCGGTGGTGCTCGGCGCGGCCGACACGTTCCGCGCGGCGGCCGCCGACCAGCTGCAGACCTGGGGCGCCCGCGTGGGCGTGGAGACGGTGCGCTCGGACCGCGACGGCGCCGACCCCGCCGCCGTCGCGTTCGACGCGGTGCGGCGCGGCAAGGCCGAGGGCACGGACGTCGTCCTCGTCGACACCGCCGGCCGGCTGCAGAACAAGGCCGGGCTGATGGACGAGCTGGGCAAGATCACCCGCGTCATCACCCGCGAGGCCCCGCTGGCCGAGGTGCTGCTCGTGCTCGACGCCACGACCGGGCAGAACGGCCTCAACCAGGCCCGCGTGTTCGGCGAGGTCGCGGGCGTCACCGGCATCGTGCTCACCAAGCTCGACGGCACCGCGCGCGGCGGCATCGTCGTCGCCGTCCAGCGCGAGCTCGGCGTGCCGGTCAAGCTCGTCGGGCTGGGCGAGGGCCCCGACGACCTGGCGCCCTTCGACCCGGAGCAGTTCGTGGACGGCCTGCTCGGCTGACCGGTCGACGAGCCCGCAGACAGGCCCCGTCACGCAAAGTTCACGCGTGACGGGGCCTTGTCACACCCACGAAACACCAGAACACTCCAGGCGAAACTCCGCCCGACCACGGTAGTGCCCGACCCGGCCGCCCGGCTGGTGAGGGAGGAACAACTCATGGAGCTGGACACCGGAGCAACCGCGTGGATGCTGATGTCGGCATCTCTCGTGCTCCTGATGACCCCTGGACTCGCGCTCTTCTACGGCGGGATGGTGCGCGGCAAGTCCGTGCTGAACATGATGATGATGTCGTTCGGCGCGATCGCCGTCGTCGGCGTCGTCTACGTGCTGTGGGGCTGGTCGATGTCCTACGGCGCGGACCTCGGCGGGATCGTCGGCAACCCGTTCGACCAGTTCGGGCTCTCCGGCGCGATCTATGACGCGAACGGTGAGTTCCTCATCGACGACTTCGGCGTCCCGGGCATCGTGGGCGTCGGCTTCCAGGCCACGTTCGCGATCATCACCGTCGCCCTGATCTCCGGCGCGATCGCCGACCGTGCCAAGTTCGGCACCTGGATGGTCTTCGTGGCCGTGTGGGTGACGCTCTGCTACTTCCCGATGGCGCACATGGTCTGGGGCGGCGGCCTGCTGTCCGCGGACGGCCCGTTCGGCGGGATCGCGGCCCCGATCGACTTCGCCGGCGGCACCGTGGTGCACATCAACGCCGGTGTGGCCGCGCTGGTCCTCGCCCTCGTGGTCGGCAAGCGCAAGGGCTTCGGCTCCGAGCCGATGCGGCCGCACAACCTGCCGCTCGTCATGCTGGGCGCCGCGCTGCTGTGGTTCGGCTGGTTCGGCTTCAACGGCGGCTCGGCCTTCACGGCCGACGGCTTCGCCGGCCTCGCCTGGGTGAACACCACGGTCGCGACCTCGGCCGCGGTGATCGGCTGGCTCGTGGTGGAGAAGTTGCGCGACGGCTCGGCGACGTCGCTCGGCGCCGCGTCGGGCGTCGTGGCGGGTCTCGTCGCGATCACCCCCGCCGCCGGGTCGGTGAGCCCCGTGGGCTCGATCGCCGTCGGCGCGATCGCCGGCGTCCTGTCCGCCTACGCGGTGGGGCTCAAGTACAAGCTCGGCTACGACGACTCGCTCGACGTCGTCGGCGTGCACCTCGTCTCCGGCCTCTGGGGCACGGTCTCCATCGGCTTCCTCGCCACCGAGACGGGCCTGTTCTACGGCGGCGGCCTGAACCAGCTCGCGGTCCAGGCGATCATCGCCGTCGTCGCGATCGCCTTCTCCGGCATCATCACGTACCTCATCGCGATCGCGCTGAAGGCGGTCATGGGCTGGCGGGTCTCCGAGGAGGCCGAGGTCGCGGGCATCGACCTGGCGGTGCACAGCGAGACCGCGTACGAGACGATCCAGCAGGGTTCCGTCGCTAAGGAGATTCGCGCATGAAGCTCGTCACCGGAGTCGTCCAGCCCCACCGCCTGGACGACGTCAAGTCGGCCCTCGAGGCCGCGGGCATCCGCGGCATGACGGTCAGCGAGGCCAGCGGCTACGGCCGCCAGAAGGGCCACACCGAGGTCTACCGCGGCGCCGAGTACACGGTCGACCTGGTCCCCAAGGTCCGCGTGGAGGTCCTCGTCGCGGACGAGGACGCGCCCACCGTCGTGGACGTCGTCGTCAAGGCCGCCCAGACGGGACGGATCGGGGACGGCAAGGTGTGGACCACGACGCTCGACGACGTGGTGCGCGTGCGCACCGGCGAGCACGGCGACGCGGCCCTCTAGGAGGCGCTGACCGTGCTCCCGGACGACCAGCCGGGCGCGACCGAGCCCCGCACCCCGGACGCCGGGGTGCGGGGCTCGCGCCTCGACACCGGCCCCACCGAGCCCCGCCCCGCCGCGCCAAGCTCCTCTGCGCCAAGCCCCTCTGCGCCCAGCCCCGCGGTCGCCGGCGGCACGACCGGCGGCGTCGGCGCGCTGCGCGCCGACCTGCTCGCCGCCGCCGACGGCCTCACCGGTCCCGGCCGGTCGGGGATCGCGCGCCGCACGACGCTGCAGCAGCTCGTCACCGACCGGCTCACCCCCCTGTTCGAGGCCGCCACGGCGGACGTGGACCCGGCGGGCATCGCGCTCGCCGCCGTCGGCAGCCTGGGGCGCGGGGAGCTCGGCCCGCTGTCCGACCTCGACCTCGTCCTCGTGCACGACGGCCGCACGCACAAGCCCGACGAGCTCGCCCGCGTCGCCGACGCGCTCTGGTACCCGCTGTGGGACTCCGGCGTCGACGTCGACCACGCGGTGCGCTCGCTGAGCCAGACCCGGCGCCTCGCCTCCACCGACCTTCCTGCTGCGGTCGGCTGGCTGGACGTGCGGCCCGTGGCGGGGGACGCCGTCGTCGTGCACCGTGCGGCGTCCGCGATCCTCACCGACTGGCGCTCGGCGTCGCGCCGCCGGCTGCCCGAGCTGCTGCACAGCGCGCGCGAGCGGGCCGAGCGCGCGGGCGAGCTGGCCTACCTGATCGAGCCCGACCTCAAGGAGTCGCGGGGCGGCATCCGCGACGCCGTCCTGCTCTCGGCGCTCGCGGCCACGTGGCTCACCGACCGCCCGCACGGACGGGTGGACCGGGCGTACGCGCACCTGCTGGACGTGCGCGACGCGGTGCACGTCGTGACGCGGCGGCGTTCCACGAAGCTCCTGCTCGCCGACCTGGACGAGGTGGCCGCACGCTGCGGGCACGACGACCCCGACGAGCTGCTGGCCAGCCTGGCGGAGGCGGGCCGCGAGATCTCCTACGCCCTGGACTCCACGGTGCGCCGCGCCCGGCAGGCCCTGCAGCGGCCGGCCGTGCGCAGACCCGTCATGGTCCGGGGGCGCCGGTCCGCCCCGCGGCTGCGGTCGGTCGGCGACGGCCTCGTGGAGCACGACGGCGAGCTGGTGCTGGCCGTGGGCGCGCAGCCCGCCGACGACCCGCTGCTGCCGTTGCGCGCGGCGGCCACGGCGGCCCGCACCGGCCTCGTGCTCTCGCCCGTGACCGTCCAGTCCCTCGCGGAGTCGCCGCCACCGCCCGCGCCGTGGCCGCCGGCGGCACGCACCGCCCTGCTCACCCTGCTGGGTGCCGGGCCGGCCCAGGTGCCCGTCTGGGAGGCGCTCGACCTGGCGGGCGTCGTCACGACGTGGATCCCCGAGTGGGCCGCCGTGCGCAACCGCCCGCAGCGGGCCGCGGTGCACCGGCACACCGTGGACCGGCACCTGGTGGAGACGGCGGCCCGCGCCGCCCGGGTGCGCCGCCAGGTCGCCGCCGGCGCGGGCGTCCCGGCCGCGCCGGCCGAGCAGCTCCTGCTCGGCGCCCTGCTGCACGACATCGGCAAGCGGCGCGGCGCCGTCGACGCCGACCACTCCGTGGAGGGCGCGCGGATCGCCCCGGACATCGTGCGCCGGACGGGGTTCGGCGACGACGTCGCGCGCGACGTCGGCGTCGTCGTGCGCCACCACCTCACCCTGGCGCGGCTGGCGACGACCGCGGACCTGGAGGACCCGGCCACCGTGGCGGAGCTCCTCGACGCGCTCGAGCACCGCGGCGACCTGCTCGAGACCGTGCGGGTGGTGACGGAGGCGGACGCGTCGTCGCTGGGCCCGGCGGGGTGGACGGCGTGGCGTGCGAGCCTCGTGGACGACCTCACCGGGCGGGCCCGCCGGGCGCTCGCCGTCGGACGGTAGGCTAGGTGGCCGCACCCCACGACGACCTCTCCTAAGGACCTGCCTGGTGTTCAACTCCCTGTCGGACCGGCTCACCGCGACGTTCAAGAACCTGCGCGGGCGGGGCCGGCTCTCCGAGGCGGACATCGACGCGACCGTGCGCGAGATCCGCCGGGCGCTCCTCGACGCCGACGTCGCGGTGCCCGTGGTGCGCGAGTTCACGGCCGCGGTGCGCGAGCGCGCGCTGTCGGCCGAGGTCTCGGGTGCGCTGAACCCGGCGCAGCAGGTCGTGAAGATCGTCAACGACGAGCTCGTGGCGATCCTCGGCGGCCAGACCCGCCCGCTGCAGCTCTCCAAGACGCCGCCGACCGTCATCATGCTCGCCGGCCTCCAGGGTGCCGGCAAGACCACGCTGGCCGGCAAGCTCGCGCTGGCGCTCAAGGAGCAGGGCCACACCCCGCTGCTGGTCGCCGCCGACCTCCAGCGCCCCAACGCGGTGACCCAGCTGTCCGTCGTCGCCGAGCGCGCCGGCGTGCCGGTCTACGCGCCGCACCCGGGCAACCAGGGCGCCGAGACCGACGTCGTCATCGGTGACCCGGTGGGCGTGGCCCGCGACGGTGTCGCCGAGGCGAAGGCCAAGCAGCACGACGTCGTCATCGTCGACACCGCGGGCCGCCTGGGCGTCGACCAGGTGCTCATGCAGCAGGCCTCCGACATCCGCGACGCCACGTCGCCCGACGAGGTCCTGTTCGTCATCGACGCGATGATCGGCCAGGACGCCGTCGCCACGGCGAAGGCCTTCGAGGAGGGCGTCGACTTCACCGGCGTCGTCCTGTCCAAGCTCGACGGCGACGCGCGCGGCGGCGCCGCCCTCTCGGTGGCCACGGTCACGGGCCGTCCGATCATGTTCGCCTCGACCGGTGAGAAGCTCACCGACTTCGAGGTCTTCCACCCCGACCGCATGGCGTCGCGCATCCTCGACATGGGCGACGTGCTCACCCTCATCGAGCAGGCCGAGAAGGCCTTCGACGCGGAGGAGGCCGCCAAGATGGCGGCCAAGGTGGAGAAGGGCGAGGACTTCACGCTGTCCGACTTCCTGGTGCAGATGCAGCAGATGAAGAAGCTCGGCTCCATGAAGAAGATGCTCGGGATGATGCCGGGCATGGGACAGATGCGCGAGCAGCTCGAGAACTTCGACGAGCGCGAGGTCGACCGCGTCCAGGCCCTCATCCAGTCGATGACGCCCGCCGAGCGCGACAACCCCAAGATCATCAACGGCTCGCGCCGCGCCCGCATCGCCCGCGGCTCCGGCCAGACGACGACCGCCGTCAACCAGCTGCTCGAACGGTTCGGTCAGGCGCAGAAGATGATGCGCCAGATGAGCAAGGGCGGCGGGATGCCTGGCATGCCGGGGGTCCCCGGGATGCCGGGGATGCCCGGCGGGGGCAAGAAGGCGCGCGGCAAGCAGGCGCCGTCGAAGAAGGTCAAGGGCAAGTCGGGCAACCCGGCAAAGCGGGCGCAGCAGGAGCGCGAGGCCATGCAGCGCGCCCTCGGCGGCCCCGCCGCGAAGCCGTCGGCGCCGGGTTCCGCGTTCGGGGTGGGCGGCGGGGAGCCGTCCGAGCAGGACCTCTCGAAGCTCCAGCTCCCGGACGGATTCGACAAGCTGCTCGGCGGACGCTGAGTCGCACGGACCGGCGTCCGCGGCTCGGACCGCCGAATCGGTAACCTTCGACCATGTCTGCCCCGCACGTCCCGCTGCACCTCACCGGCCACGTCCTGCTGGGCCACGATCGCGACGTCGGCGAGATGTGGGTGCGCGACGGTCGGGTGAGCCTCACCCGTCCGTCGCCGCAGGGCAGCGCCACCCGCGAGCTCGAGGGCTGGGTGCTGCCCGGCCTGGTGGACGTGCACTGCCACGTGGGCCTCGGCCCCGACGGCGCCGTCGACCAGGAGACGGCGGAGGCGCAGGCGATCACCGACCGTGACTCCGGCGTCCTGCTCGTGCGCGACGCGGGCTCGCCGGTCGACACCTCGTGGGTGCAGGAGCGTCCGGACCTGCCCCGCCTCGTGCGGGCCGGCCGGCACCTGGCCCGCCCCAAGCGGTACCTGCGGAACTTCGGCCTCGAGCTCGACGACGTGGGAGCGCTCCCCGACGCCGTGCGCACCCAGGCGCGCGCCGCCGACGGCTGGGTCAAGCTCGTCGGGGACTGGATCGACCGCGAGGCGGGCGACCTCGGCCCGCTGTGGCCGCGCGACGTGCTCACCGAGGCGGTCGGCGCCGCGCACGCGGAGGCGGCGCGCGTCACGGTGCACGCCTTCTCCGAGGAGGTCGTGCCGGACCTGCTCGCCGCGGGCGTGGACGGCATCGAGCACGGCACCGGCGTCGTGGGGGCGCTCGTGGACGAGGTCGCGGCGCGCGGCATCCCCGTGACGCCCACGCTGCTCCAGGTGGCCCGCTTCGAGGAGATCGCCCGGCAGGCGGAGGACAAGTACCCCGTGCACGCGGCGCGGATGCGGCGCATGCACGCCCGCCGGTACGAGCACGTGCGCGCGCTGCACGAGGCGGGCGTCCGGCTGCTCGTCGGCACGGACGCCGGGGGCACCCTCGGGCACGGGCGGGTCGTTGACGAGTGCGCCGAGCTGGTCGCGGCCGGCATCCCCGCCGCCGACGTCGTGGCGATGGCCACCTGGCGGGCGCGCGAGCTGCTGGGCTTCGGCGCGCTCGTCGAGGGATCGAGCGCCGACCTGGTGGTGTATCCCGCCGACCCGCGCGAGGACATCGAGGTGCTGCGGCACCCGACCGCCGTCGTGCTGCGCGGGCAGGTCGTCCGGGGCTGAAGCGGGCCGACGCGCCGGGCCGCGCGGGCGAGAGGTGCGTCACCCGAGGTTGGAGCGGGCCCACTCGGTCTGGCACAATGTCCGGGTACTCGGCGTGCCCAGGCCCCTCTCTCCTGCGCAGGTCGCGTTCCTGACCTCCGGACATCGCCAGGACCCCACCCGGCGGCGCGTGAGGTCGCCCCACCAGAACCAGGAGACACCACCACAGTGGCCGTCAAGATTCGTCTGAAGCGCCTCGGCAAGATCCGGGCCCCGTACTACCGCGTCGTCGTGGCCGACTCGCGCTCCAAGCGCGACGGGCGCGTCATCGAGGAGATCGGGAAGTACCACCCGACCGAGGAGCCGTCGTTCATCGAGATCAAGTCCGAGCGGGCGCAGTACTGGCTCGGCGTCGGCGCGCAGCCGACCGAGCAGGTCGCCGCGCTGCTCAAGATCACCGGTGACTGGCAGAAGTTCAAGGGTCTTCCGGGCGCCGAGGGCACCCTCAAGACCAAGGCCGCGAAGGCCGACAGCGCCGCCGCGGTCGAGGCCGTCGCCGCCGAGGCCGAGAAGGCCAAGGCGAAGGCTGCCGAGAAGAAGGCCGAGGAGCCGGCGGCCGAGGCCACCGAGGCTGAGGCCGAGGCCTGATGCTCGCCGAGGCCCTCGAGCACCTGGTGCGCGGCATCGTGGACAACCCGGACGACGTCCGGGTGGCCGCGCGGACGCAGCGCCGGGGCGACCTGCTCGAGGTGCGGGTGCACCCCGACGACCTCGGCCGCGTGATCGGCCGGGGCGGACGGACGGCGAAGGCGCTGCGCACGGTGGTCGGCGCGCTCGCGACGGACGGCCCCGTGCGGGTCGACGTCGTGGACGTCGACCGGCGCTGAGCGAGCCGCACCCGCTGCCACAGCTCTGACGAGGCCCGGTCCCACACCGTGGGGCCGGGCCTCGTCGTCTGCGGCGGTGCATGCTGGGACCGGGCGGTCGCGGGACCCGCGAGACAGCCCACGAGACAGTTCGAGACAGGAGTGGTCATGCAGCTGGTGGTGGCGCGCGTCGGGCGGGCGCACGGGCTCAAGGGCGAGGTCGGGCTCGACCTGCGCACCGACACCCCCGAGGACCGGCTCGCGGTGGGGATCACCCTCACGACCGAGCCGGCCGAGGCCGGGCCGCTGACGGTGACGGCCGCGCGGGTGCACCAGGGCCGCTGGCTCGTGTCCTTCGCGGAGGTGGCCGACCGTACCGCGGCCGAGGCGCTGCGCGGCGTCGAGCTCGTCGTCGAGGCCGACGCCTCCGACGAGGAGGACGCCTGGTACCCGCACGAGCTCCAGGGCCTGCGCGCCGAGCTGGAGGACGGGACCGTGGTCGGCGAGGTGACCGGTCTCGAGCACCTGCCCGCGCACGACGCGCTCGTCGTGCGGGAGCCCGGCGGCGAGCGGACGCTCGTCCCGTTCGTCCGCGCCATCGTGCCGGTGGTCGACGTCGCCGGCGGGCGCGTGGTGCTGACGCCGCCGGGCGGGCTGCTCGCCCGGGACGCTGCGTCCGCCGTCGTCGACCGGGCGGACGACGCGCAGGGCGAGGGCTGACGTGCGCGTCGACGTCGTCTCGATCTTTCCCGACTACCTCGCCGCGCTGGACCTGTCGCTGGTCGGCAAGGCGCGCAAGGCCGGCCTGCTCGACCTGCGGGTGCACGACCTGCGGGACTGGACCACCGACCGGCACCGCACGGTCGACGACACCCCGTTCGGCGGGGGAGCGGGCATGGTCATGCGCCCGGACGTCTGGGGGCGGGCGCTCGACGACGTCCTGCCGGCGGGCGGCGGCGGGCACCTGGTCGTGCCCACGCCGTCGGGCGACGTCTTCACGCAGCGGCACGCGGAGGCGCTGGCCGCCGAGGAGCACGTGGTCATCGCCTGCGGGCGGTACGAGGGCATCGACGCGCGTGTCGCCGAGCGCACGCGTGCCGCCGGCCACCGGGTCAGCGAGCTGTCCATCGGCGACTACGTCCTCAACGGCGGCGAGGTGGCCGCGCTCGTCATGATCGAGGCGTTCGGGCGGCTGCTGCCCGGCGTCGTGGGCAACCCGCACTCGCTGGTGGAGGAGTCGCACGGCGCGGCCGGCCTGCTGGAGTACCCGGTGTACACGAAGCCGCCGGAGTGGGAGGACCACGAGGTGCCCGAGGTGCTCCTGTCCGGGCACCATGCGCGGATCGAGCGCTGGCGCCGCGATCGTGCGCTGGAGCGGACCGTCGAGCGTCGCCCCGACATGGTGGCCGCGCTCGACCCGGCCGCGCTCGACAAGGCCGACCGGGCCGTCCTCGCCGGCCTGGGCTGGGAGGTGCGTGACGGACGCCTCCGCCCGGCGGGGGAGCCCGCGGCGGGGGACCCGCCGGGTCGTATGGCAGAATAGGTCGCTGGTGTGTTCGCCGACCCGGCCTCTGCCACAGGGGAGGTCACGGCGGCTGCTGGTCAGCCCGCCCGGTCGAGGAGCCGACGCACCACCGTTACGTCAGACACCGCGCGCCTGCGGGCGCGCCAGGATCTTGCACCTGACCTGTGGCAGGGCGGGGAGACAACCATGCACACGCTCGACTCCGTCGACGCAGCCTCGCTGCGCTCCGACGTCCCGGACTTCCGCGCCGGCGACACCGTCAAGGTCAACGTCAAGGTCGTCGAGGGCAACCGCTCGCGCGTCCAGGCGTTCCAGGGCATCGTCATCGCGCGCCAGGGCGGCGGCGTCCGTGAGACGTTCACCGTCCGCAAGATCAGCTTCGGCGTCGGCGTGGAGCGCACGTTCCCCCTGCACGCCCCGACCATCGACTCGATCGAGGTCGTCTCCCGCGGCGTCGTCCGCCGGGCGAAGCTGTACTACCTGCGCAACCTGCGCGGCAAGAAGGCGAAGATCCGCGAGAAGCGCGAGACGACGCCGGCGAAGTGATCGACCGCGTCGCGACACGCTGACGCGCGCTCCCCGGACGGGCGGTCCTGCCGTGGGCAGGGCCGCCCGTCCGTCGTCGTTCCCGGGTCGTCGTCGGAGCCCGACCACTGGGTGCCCGTCGCGGTTTCGCCGTGGACGGTGGCGAGTGAAAGAGTGAGAGCGTGGCAGACTCCGATCCCGTGACAGACCGGCCCAGTGCGCGCGAGCCCCGACCCGACGACCCCGCGGGCAGCGGCGGCGGGGTCGAGGGCTTCGACGCCGTGGTCGGGGCCGGCCGTCCCGCCCCCGCCGAAGGGCGCGCGCCGAGCCGCGGGCTCGGGGTCCTGCGCGAGACCGCGATCATCGTGGTCAGCGCTCTGGTGCTGTCCTGGCTGATCAAGACGTTCCTGGTGCAGGCGTTCTACATCCCCAGCGGGTCGATGGAGGACACGCTCGAGATCGGCGACCGCGTCATGGTCTCGCGCATGGTGCCGGACGTGTTCGACGTCAACCGCGGCGACATCGTCGTGTTCAAGGACCCGGGCGGCTGGTTGCCGCCGTACGAGCCGCCGGAGCGGACCCCCGCGGGGCAGGCGGTGACGAACGTGCTGACGTTCGTGGGCCTGCTGCCGCAGGAGACCGGGGACCACCTCATCAAGCGCGTCATCGGGACACCGGGCGACCACGTGACCTGCTGTGACGACCAGGGTCGCGTCAGCGTCAACGGCCAGCCGATCGACGAGGAGTCGTACATCAAGCCGGGCTCCGTGCCGAGCCAGGACCCCTTCGACACCGTCGTGCCCGACGGCATGCTGTTCGTCATGGGCGACAACCGGCAGAACTCGCAGGACTCGCGCTACAACACCGGCAAGCCCGGCGGTGGGTTCGTGCCGATGGACAACGTCGTCGGGTCGGCGTTCGCCACCGTGTGGCCGCTGGGCGACGCGACCCTCCTGCGCAACCCGGGCGACGTCTTCGCGAAGGTCCCGGAGCCGTGACCTCGCTCGTCGAGCGGGGCGTCGAGCCGGGCGCGGTGGGGGACACCCGGCAGGACGCGGTGCGGGAGACGGAGCAGCCGCCCGTCCGGGTGACCCCGGGCACGGAGACGGTGCGCCGGCCCACGCCGCCACGCCGCCGCGCCGCGAACGGCACGTCGTCCGGCGCGGGCAAGCGGAAGAGCCCGACGCTGCGCCAGGAGCGCGCGCTGCTCACGGGTGGGGCGCGCCTGGTCGCCGGGATGGACGAGGTGGGCCGAGGCGCGCTGGCCGGGCCCGTGAGCGTGGGCGTCGTCGTCGTGGACGCCGCGACGCGGACGGCCCCGCAGGGGCTGACCGACTCGAAGCTCCTCACCCCCGCGGCGCGCGTCGCGATGGTGCCGCAGCTGCAACGCTGGGGAGTCGCGTGGGCCGTGGGCCACGCTGGACCGGCAGAGATCGACGCGCACGGGATCGTGGCCGCGCTGCGGCTCGCCGGACGGCGGGCCCTCGCGCAGGTCCGCCGGACCTGCGGTGACGTGGACGTGGTGCTGCTCGACGGCTCGCACGACTGGCTGAGCCGCGGCGACGTCGACCTCTTCGAGGCCGCGGCGCTCGACCCCCTCGGGCCGGGAGCCCCCGAGCCCGGGGTGCGCACGCTCGTCAAGGCCGACCTCCAGTGCTCCTCGGTCGCGGCTGCCAGCGTGCTCGCCAAGGTGGAGCGCGACGGCCTGCTCGTGCGGCTGGCGCGCCAGTACCCGGCGTTCGCGTGGGACCAGAACAAGGGCTACTCGGCGCCCGCCCACCTGGACGCGTTGCGCCGGCTCGGGCCGACGCCGCAGCACCGGCGGTCGTGGAACCTCCGGGCTCTGGCCGACGACGGCGGTGGCCCTGCCGGCGCGGAGGGCGTGCCGGCGGGCACGCCCGTGGGGACGCTCGACGTCCGTCTCGCCGACGTGACGCCCGATGGGAGGATGGCCCCGTGAGCGCCGAAGACCTCGAGAACTACGAGACCGAGATGGAGCTCGCGCTGTACCGCGAGTACCGCGACGTGGTGGGCCTGTTCTCGTACGTCGTGGAGACGGAACGACGGTTCTACCTCGCCAACCAGGTGGACCTGCAGGTGCGGTCCGCCGCCGGCGAGGTCTACTTCGAGCTCCGCCTGGCCGACGCCTGGGTGTGGGACGTCTACCGCTCCGCGCGGTTCGTGAAGTCCGTGCGCGTCGTGACGTTCAAGGACGTCAACGTGGAGGAGCTCGCGAAGGCCGAGCTCGCGCTGTAGCGCCCGATCCCCTCCGGAGCGATCCTCCGGACGGGTGACGACGCCCGTAGCCGCGGAGGTCGTCCACAGCGCCACCCGCAACGCCTCCGTCCACAGGCGACGGTCCGTGCGTGCGTCGCCGCCCCGCGGGCCCGTCAGGCTTCCCGCGGAGGTGGTTCGATGCGGGCGAAGGACGCCGTCGGGCGGTACGGGGAACGGGTGGCGGCACGCCACGTCGAGGCGCAGGGCCTGGAGGTCCTGGAGCGCAACTGGCGCGGCACGGGCGGCGAGCTCGACCTCGTCGCGCGGGACGGCGACGTGCTCGTCGCGATCGAGGTGAAGACCCGGCGCGGTACGGCGTTCGGCCACCCGGCGGAGGCGGTGACGCCCGCGAAGCTGTCCCGCGTGCGGCGCCTCACGGGGCAGTGGCTGGCGGAGCACCGGGGCGTGCGCTGCCGAGAGATCCGGGTGGACGTCGTGGCCGTGGTGCTCCCGCGGGCAGGCGCCGCGCAGGTGGAGCACCTCGTGGGGGTGCTCTGATGGGGCTCGGCACGACGGCGGCCGTCGCCCTCACCGGGCTGACCGGGCACGTCGTGGAGGTGCAGGCGCAGCTCGCGGCGTCGGTACCCGGGTTCACGCTGGTGGGGCTGCCGGACACGGCCCTGAACGAGTCGCGCGAGCGGGTGCGGGCCGCGGTGCTCTCCACCGGCATCAAGTGGCCGCACCGCAAGATCACCGTCAACCTGTCGCCCGCCTCGCTGCGCAAGTCCGGCTCCTCGTTCGACGTCGCGATCGCCGTCGCGGTGCTGGCGGGCGACGGCGCCGTGCCCCGGGCCGGCCTGGACCGGGTGGTGCACCTGGCCGAGCTCGGTCTGGACGGCCGCCTCCAGCCCGTGCGCGGGGTGCTGCCGGCGGTTGCCGCGGCCGTCGAGGCCGGCTGCCCCGACGTCGTGGTGGCGACCGGCGACGCGGCGGAGGCACGCCTGGTCCCCGGGGCGCGCGTGCATGCCGCGTCGTGCCTCGCCGAGGTGGTGCTGCTCCACGGCGGCGAGCTCGCGGACCCTCCGGTGCTGGACCCGGTCCGGGCGGCACGGCAGCCCGTGTCGCGCCGGTCGGCGGGGGACCTCGCGGACGTGGTGGGACAGGTGCAGGCCCGGATGGCGCTGGAGGTGGCGGCCGCGGGCGGGCACCACCTGCTCCTGGTCGGGCCGCCGGGCGCGGGCAAGACCATGCTCGCCGCCCGCCTGCCGGGCATCCTGCCGGACCTCACGCCGTCGGAGGCCGTCGAGGTGACCTCCGTGCACTCGGTGGCCGGGACGTTCGACCCCGGGAACGGCCTGCTGACCCGGCCGCCGTTCGAGGACCCGCACCACACGGCCACCCCGGCCGCCATCGTCGGTGGGGGCAGCGGCCTGGCCCGGCCCGGGGCGGTCTCCCGCGCCCACCGGGGGGTGCTGCTGCTCGACGAGGCGCCCGAGTTCCCGTCCCGGGTGCTGGAGACGCTGCGGCAACCGCTGGAGCAGGGGGAGCTGGTGCTGCACCGGTCCGGGGGAGCGGCACGCTACCCGGCGCGGTTCCAGCTGGTCCTGGCGGCGAACCCGTGCCCGTGCGGGATGGCGTCGGTGAACAAGGGGCTGGACTGCTCCTGCACACCCATGGCGAAGCGGCGGTACTTCGGCCGCCTGTCGGGGCCGCTGCTCGACCGGGTCGACCTGCAGGTGGAGGTCCTGCCGGTGACCCGGGCGGATCGGACCGCCCGGGCGGAGGGGGAGTCGTCGGCGGCGGTCGCGGCCCGCGTCGCGCAGGCGCGCGCCGCGGCGCGCGAGCGGCTGGCGGGGACGCCCTGGACCACGAACGCGGAGGTCCCCGGCCGGTGGCTGCGGGACCGGTCGAAGGACCCGGGCGTGCTGCGCCCGATCGAGCAGATGGTCGACCGTGGCGTGCTGAGCCTGCGCGGCGCGGACCGCGTGCTGCGGATCGCGTGGACGCGCGCCGACCTGGCGGGGCGCTCCGCGCCGACGGCGGAGGACGTCTCCACGGCCGTGACGATGCGCACGAGGGGGAGCCATGCGTGAGCCGGTCGTGGTGCCGGACGCGGGTGCGGTGCGCCCCGAGGGCGCCGGCGGTCTTCCCTTCGCGGTCGACGACCCGGTGCTCGCCCGCGCCGCCTGGAGCAGGGTGGCGGAGCCGGCCGACGCGGTGGCCGGCGCCCTCGTCGCGCACCTCGGCGCGGCGGAGGCCCTCGAGTGGGTCGTCGACGCCGTCCGCGACCCCGCCCGCGCCCTGTGCGGGTCGGCGGTCGAGCCGCTGGGCAGCACGGTCGCTGCGGACCGGCTGATGGAGGCGGTGGCCCGGTGGGCGCCGCGGCTCGACCGCCTCGACCCGCGACGGGAGCTGCGGGTCCTCGAGCGGTTCGGCGGAACCCTCCTGGTGCCGGGGGACCCGCGCTGGCCGTCCGGGCTCGCCGCGCTCGGGGTCGAGGAGCCGTTCGCGCTGTGGGTGCGGGGCGAACCGGACCTCGCGGCGCTGGCAGAGCGGTCGGTGGCGCTCGTCGGGGCGCGGGCGTCCAGCGCCTACGGGGACCACGTGGCGACGGACCTCGCAGCGGGGGTGGCGGACCGCGGCTTCACGGTCGTGTCCGGCGGGGCGTACGGGATCGACGCTGCCGCCCATCGCGGCGCCGTGGCGGGCGGGGCGGCCACGGTGGCGGTGCTCGCCGGGGGCGTGGACCGGTTCTACCCGCCGGGGAACCAGGACCTTCTGCGGCGCCTGGCCGACGGCGCGGGGGCGGTCGTGAGCGAGGTGCCGCCGGGGTCCGCGCCGTTCAAGCAGCGCTTCCTCGCCCGCAACCGGATCATCGCCGCGATGTCGTGCGCGACGGTCGTGGTGGAGGCGGCGTGGCGCTCCGGGGCACTGTCGACCGCGCGTCACGCGGCACGACTGCTGCGTCCGCTCGGAGCCGTCCCCGGCCCGGTGACCGCGGGCACCTCGACGGGTTGCCACGTGCTCCTGCGCGACGGGTCCGCGGTCTGCGTGACGGACGCCGCCGAGGTGGCCGAGCTCGCCGGTCCGTACGGCGCCGACGAACCGCCGGAGCGGGACGCGCACGAGGTGCCGGCGCCGGGACGCGCCGCACGCGCGGTCTCGCGGCGCGGGGTCCCCGCGGAGGTCGAGGCCCTCGGCGACCGTGCCCGTCAGGTGTGGGACGCGCTGCCCGCGCGTGCGTCCGCAGGCCTGGACGCGCTGGCGCGCACGGCAGGGCTCGCGCCGGGCGAGCTCCTCGCCGGGCTCGGCGCGCTGGAGCTGCACGGCCTCGCCGCCCAGGAGGCCGGGCGGTGGCGGCGGGTCCGTCGCGACGCCGGGCGTGCGAGCCGGGGGACGTCGGGCGGATGAGGTGGCGGGCCGGGCGGTGCTCGTCCTGCGGGGCGGTGCCCGGCGGGTGGCACGAGCCCGGAGGCGAAGCGAGTCGGTGCTCGTCCTGCTGGCCGAGGGCTCGCGGGTGTCGGGAGGGAGGAGGCGACGGCCGGTCGTGCTGGGGCGACCTTGCTGGGGCGACCTTGCTGGGGCGACCTTGCTCGGACGACCTTGCAGGGCGGAGGTCCGTGAACGACCTCGACACGCGCGCCGCCTCACCCGCCCGGTGACGGCCCAGGGGCACACTGACCTGGATGGACACCGATCCGGACCTGCCGCCGCTGCCGGCGCCGCTCGCCGACGCGCTGGCGCGTTTCGACGAGCATCTCGAGGTCCAGCGCGGGCACTCGGCGCACACGCGACGGGCGTACCGCGCCGACGTCGGCTCGCTGCTGCGCTACGCGGTGCGGCACGGCGTCGACGGTCTGCCGGGGGTGGACGTGGGGGTGCTGCGCGGGTGGCTCGCCGCACAGTCCGAGCGAGGCCTGGCACGGGCGACCATCGCGCGCCGGGGCGCCGCCGCGCGGACGTTCCTGCGGTGGGCGTACCGCGTCGGCCTGGTCCAGGCGGACCCGACCGCGCGGCTGGCGAGCCCGAAGGTGTCGCGGACCCTGCCCACGGTGCTGAGCGCGGACGCGGCCGCGGCGCTGCTCGACACCGCACGCGACGTGGCGCACACCGCCGAGCCGGACGATCGGCCCGCGGCGCTGCGCGCCTGGGCGGCCGCGGAGCTCCTGTACGGCAGCGGTATCCGCGTCGGCGAGCTGGTGCAGGTCGACGTGCCCGCCGTCGACCTCACCGAGCGGCTCGTGCGGGTGCTCGGCAAGGGTGGCAAGGAGCGCGTGGTGCCGTTCGGGGTCCCGGCGGCGCGCGCGGTGTCCGAGTGGCTCGCGCTGGGCAGGCCCGCGCTGGTCCAGCCGGCCTCCGGCGCCGCGCTCCTCCTGGGCGCACGCGGCGGCCGCTGGGGTCAGCGGCAGGTCCGCGACGCGGTGCACCAGCTCGCGGCGCGTGCGGGCGTGGACGACGTCGCCCCGCACGCCCTGCGACACTCCGCGGCGACGCACCTGCTGCAGGGCGGCTCCGACCTGCGGTCCGTGCAGGAGGTGCTCGGGCACTCCGACCTCGGCACCACGCAGCGGTACACCCACGTGGACGACGAGCGGCTGCGCCAGGTGTTCGTGCAGGCGTTCCCGCGCGCCTGAGGGCCACGGGCCCTGCCGTCCCGTCCGTCGGGCCCGGTTCGCAGCGGCCGTGTCAGGGGCCTCCGGGCAGCAGCACGATCGGCGGTGCCTGGCCGAGCATCGCGAGAGGGTCGAGGTAGACGTCGCCGCGCAGCACGCCCCAGTGCAGGCACGCGGCAGGCGCGCAGTGCCCCGGTGCGGCGGCGAGGCCGCCCACGGGGTCGCCGGCGCCCACCGCGTCGCCACGCCGGACGTCGGCGGTGACGGGCTCGAACGTGGAGCGCAGGCCGCCGGCGTGCGCCACGACCACGACAGGCTTGCCCGCGACCTGCCCGGAGAACGACACCACGCCTGCGGCCGGTGCCCGCACCTTCTCGCCGGTCGCGGCGGCGAGGTCCACGCCGCGGTGACCCGCACCCCACTGCCCGACGGGTGGGTCGAACGGGTGCACGACGTCACCGGGTACGGGACGGACCCACCCGTCGCCCTCGGGCGGCGGGACCGCCGCCGCACCCGTGAGCGGTGCGGCGCCGGTCAGTCCCACGATGGCCGTCACGACGAGCCATGCGACGAGCCGCGCGCCCCACCATGGGACGAGACGGGCGCACCCGGCCGGCCAGCCTGATGACTCGCCGGACGGCCTGCCCGACGAGCCGCCTGTCGGCCGGCCTGACGAGCCGCCGGACGGCGTGCCCGGAGACCTGCCCGACGACCTGTCGGCGGGCTCGTCGGAGGGTCGGGCGGGCGCATGACCGGCGGGGGCGCGAAGGGCTCCCGGCCCGCGTCGTTCGGGCGTCCGGTGGGTCGGGGTGCGGAGGTTCACGGGACCAGGCTGGCGGGGCCGCGGGGCCGTATCGTCCTCGGTCGCGGCACCTGTGGACGGCCTCTGGGCGGGCACCTCCTGGGGGCAGGCTCGCGGCGCTGACGTCGCGCGGGGGCGTCGTCCGACGAGACCGCGGGAACGTCGCGGCGCAGCGGGCGGCCGCTGGGCGGAGGCGCCCGGAACCGTCGGGTAGACTTGCTGCCGCGATCGGCTTGCGCCTCGCCTCCCCGAACCATCCTGGTGGAACCCGTGGGCCGTCCTCGACGTCCGGCGGGCCCACCGGACCGGGGGAGCGGAGACAGCCGGTCGACATCGCGCGTCACGTACGCGCCCCGCGTCCCGGTCCGCCGGGTGCAGGGCGCGGCCGCGTCGGCAGCGGTCCGTGCCCGGGTCCCCGGGAACGGTGCCGGCCCGGCGTGACGCCAGGGGTGCCGGGCCAGATGCCCGTCACCGACGAACCGAGTACCGCGACCGGAGACCTGCTCCCAGCAGCCCGGTCGCCTGACGCGCGTGCCGCCCGGAGGATCCGGCGCACGCGGCGAAAGGACGTGTCATGGCCGTCGTGACCATGCGCCAGCTCCTCGAGAGCGGTGTCCACTTCGGGCACCAGACCCGCCGTTGGAACCCGAAGATGAAGCGATTCATCTTCACGGAGCGCAACGGCATCTACATCGTCGACCTCCAGCAGTCGCTGTCGTACATCGACCGCGCCTACGAGTTCGTCAAGGAGACCGTCGCCCACGGCGGCAGCATCCTGTTCGTCGGCACCAAGAAGCAGGCGCAGGAGCCCGTGGCCGAGCAGGCCGCCCGCGTCGGCATGCCGTACGTGAACCACCGCTGGCTCGGTGGCATGCTCACCAACTTCACCACCGTGCACAAGCGCCTCCAGCGCCTCAAGGAGCTCGAGGAGATCGACTTCGACGACGTCGCCGGCTCGGCGCTGACGAAGAAGGAGCTCCTCGTCCTGCGCCGCGAGAAGGACAAGCTCGCGCGCACCCTGGGCGGCATCCGTGACATGGCCAAGACCCCCTCGGCGGTCTGGATCGTGGACACGAACAAGGAGCACCTGGCCGTCAACGAGGCGAAGAAGCTGGGCATCCCCGTCGTCGCCATCCTCGACACCAACTGCGACCCCGACGACGTCGACTACGCCATCCCGGGCAACGACGACGCGATCCGCTCCGTCACGCTGCTCACCCGCGTGATCGCCGACGCGGCGGCCGAGGGCCTGCTGCAGCGCCACTCCGGCAAGAAGGGCGAGGCCGACCAGACCGCCGAGGCCGAGCCGCTGGCCGAGTGGGAGCGCGAGCTCCTGGCCGGTGCCGAGGCCGCCCAGGCCGAGGCCCCCGCCGCCGAGGAGGCGCCGGCCGCCGAGGCGACCGAGGCCGCCCCGGCTGCCGAGGAGGCCCCCGCCGCCGAGGAGACGCCTGCCGCCGAGGGCGAGCAGGCCGCCGAGAAGTCCGAGTGAGTCCTCGCGGGCCGGTCACCCTCGGGTGACCGGCCCGCGGACCGCCGCACGTCCCACTCCGCCCGGCGCCCCGACCGGGGCCGGGCGGACCTCGAACCAGCACGGAGGACATCCATGGCGAACTACACCGCCGCTGACATCAAGGCGCTGCGCGAGCGCACCGGTGCCGGCATGCTCGACGTCAAGAAGGCGCTCGACGAGGCCGACGGCAACGCCGAGCAGGCCATCGAGATCATCCGCAAGAAGGGCCTGGCCCGCGCCGCCAAGCGCGAGGGCAACGCGACCACCGAGGGCCTCGTGGCCGTCAAGGTCGCCGACTCCGCCGCCGGCCAGGTGGCCACGATGATCGAGCTCGACGCCGAGACGGACTTCGTCGTCAAGAACGAGAAGTTCATCGCGCTCGCCGAGACGGTCCTCGAGGCGGTCTCCGCCGCGGGTGCGACCGACGCCGAGTCCGGCCTCGCCGCCCCGGCCGGCGAGGGCACCGTCGCCGACACCATCGCCGCCCAGGGCGCCACGATGGGGGAGAAGGTCGTGCTGCGCCGCGTGGCCCGTCTCGAGGCCCCCAAGGTGACGACGTACCTGCACAAGACGGCCAAGGACCTGCCGCCGTCGATCGGCGTGCTCGTCGCCACCGACGACGCGGCCGAGCCGGTCGCGAAGGACGTCGCGCAGCACATCGCCGCGCTCGCCCCGAAGTACCTGTCCCGCGAGGACGTCCCCACGGACGTCGTCGAGAAGGAGCGCGAGATCGCGCGCGAGGTCTCGATCGCCGAGGGCAAGCCCGAGGCCGCGCTGCCGAAGATCGTCGAGGGTCGCCTCAACGGGTTCTTCAAGGACGCCGTGCTCGTGGACCAGCCGCTGGCCAAGGACACGAAGACGACGGTCGCCAAGCACGTCGCCACCACCGGTGGCAACCTGCTGGGCTTCGTCCGCTTCCGCGTCGGCAGCTGACGTCCACCTGCGCCCAGGCCCGGCCGCACCGTGCGCGGTGCGGTCGGGCCTTCGCGTACCCGCCCACGCCGGCCCGCTGACCCGGCGGGAGCCGCCGTCCGGTGCCAGGATGCGCGGAGGGCGACCACCGAACCACCGGGCGCGCGGCGCCCGAAACCCCGGGCCCGTCGCGCGCGACACCCGGGCGACGCGGAAACATGCCCCCGAGGGCATGCGGAACAGACCAGAGAGCGACGGTGACCGCACGTGACCGAGACCAACCAGACCGAGCCGACCCCCACCGCCGAGGAGCCGGCGCCCGCACGCCGGGTTCTCCTCAAGCTCTCCGGCGAGACCTTCGGCGGCGGCAGCGTGGGCCTCGCGACCGACGTCGTGCGGCGCATCGCCCAGGAGATCGGCGACGCCGTCCGCCAGGGCGTGCAGGTCGCGATCGTCTCGGGCGGCGGGAACTTCTTCCGCGGCGCCGAGCTCTCCCGCGCCGGCCTGGACCGGGCCCGCGCCGACTACATGGGCATGCTCGGCACGGTGATGAACTGCCTCGCCCTGCAGGACTTCCTGGAGCAGGACGGTGTCACGACCCGCGTGCAGACCGCGATCACCATGGGGCAGGTCGCGGAGCCGTACATCCCGCTGCGTGCCATCCGGCACCTGGAGAAGGGGCGTGTCGTGATCTTCGGCGCCGGCGCCGGCATGCCGTACTTCTCCACCGACACGGTCTCGGTCCAGCGCGCGCTGGAGACGCACTGCGACGAGGTCCTCATGGGCAAGAACGGCGTCGACGCGGTGTACTCGGCCGACCCGCGCACGAACCCGGACGCCGAGCGGCTCGAGCACCTGACCTACACCGACGCCCTGGTGCGCGGCCTCAACGTGATGGATGCCACGGCCCTGTCCCTGTGCCGGGACAACGACGTGCGGATGCGTGTCTTCGGCCTGGAGGAGCCGGGTAACGTGACCCGCGCGCTGCTGGGCGAGAAGATTGGCACGCTGGTCACGACCCACTGACGTGCACCAGCAGCACGACCCCACCACGTAGCACGACGCAGCATCACGCAGCACCCGACGAGAATGGAGCACCGGTGATCGACGACACCCTCCTCGAGGCCGAGGAGAAGATGGACAGGGCGATCGAGGTCGCCAAGGAGGAGTTCGCGGGCATCCGCACGGGCCGCGCCAACTCGGGCATGTTCTCGAAGATCACCGTGGACTACTACGGCGCCCCGACGCCGCTGCAGCAGCTCGCGTCGTTCAACATCCCGGACGCGCGCACGGTGCTCATCACCCCGTTCGACAAGGGCTCGATGACGACCATCGAGAAGTCGCTGCGCGAGTCCGACCTGGGCGTCAACCCGTCGAACGACGGCAACGCGATCCGTATCGTCATGCCCGCCCTCACGGAGGAGCGTCGCCGCGACTACGTGAAGATGGCCAAGACGAAGGCGGAGGACGCCCGCATCTCCGTGCGCAACGTGCGGCGCAAGGCCAAGGAGGAGCTGGACCGCATCGTCAAGGACGGCGAGGCCGGCGAGGACGAGGTCACCCGGGCCGAGAAGGAGCTCGAGTCGCTGACGAAGAAGCACGTCGACGCGATCGACGTGCTCCTCGCCGGCAAGGAGAGCGAGCTGCTCGAGGTCTGATGGTGACCCATCCCCTCGAACCGGGCGAGGACGCGTCCCCGCTCGATCCGGCCACCGGCGGGGCGGCCGGCCCGACGTCGTCACGCGCCGGCCGCAACCTGCCCGTGGCCATCACGGTCGGCGTCCTGCTGCTCGTCGGCGTCGCGGCGTCCCTGTGGTTCCGGCCGGAGCCGTTCGTCGCCGTGGCCGCGGTCGCGGTCGGCGCCGCGCTCTGGGAGCTGCGGCAGGCGTTCGCGCGGCGCGACATCCACCTGCCGATGCTGCCGCTGCTCGTGGGCGGCGCCGGCATGGTGGTCTCGGCGTACGCCGCCGGGCCGGAGGCGCTGCTCGTCGCGTACGTGCTGACCGTCGGCGCCGTCGTCGTCTGGCGGGTGCTGGACGGCCCGGGGCCGCAGGCCCTGCGCGACTGCGCGGCCGCGGTGTTCGCGGCCACGTACGTGCCGTTCCTCGCCGGCTTCGTCCTCCTGCTGCTCGCGCAGCCGGACGGCGAGCTGCGCGTGGCGTTGTTCATCCTCCTGGCCGTGGCGAACGACACGGGCGGGTACATCGCGGGCGTGACGATGGGCCGCCACCCGCTGGCGCCCACGGTGAGCCCGAAGAAGACCTGGGAGGGCCTGGCGGGCTCGCTCGTCCTGGCCACGGCCGTGGGCGTCGCGGGCGCGGTCCTGGCCCTCGACGCGAGCCCGGTGCTCGGCATCGTGCTCGGGGTCCTCACCGCGATCACCGCCACCGTGGGCGACCTCGCCGAGTCGCTCATCAAGCGGGACCTAGAATTGAAGGACATGGGTTCGCTGCTCCCCGGTCACGGGGGCGTGCTGGACCGACTCGACTCCCTGGTCGTCACCGCCCCGTTCGTGTACCTCGTGCTCACGATGGCGCCGGCGACCGCCCTGTAAGGAACCGTCATGCCCCCCACCTCCGCCCGCGCTGCGACGTCCGGCACCGACCTCGGGATCCCCGCGGTCCGGCCGGGCGACGAGACCGCGCCGATGCCCCTGCAGATGGCGCCGCGCCGCCGGGGCAAGCCGCCGAAGCACTTCGCGGACCTGACGCCGGCCGAGCGCGTCGCGTCGATGCAGGAGATGGGGGAGAAGCCGTTCCGGGCCAAGCAGCTCGCGACGCACTACTTCCAGCACTACACGTCCGACCCCGAGCAGATGACCGACCTGCCGGCGAAGACCCGCGAGGCCATCGCGACGACGATGTTCCCGCAGCTCATCCGCCCCACCCGGCGCCTCGAGGCCGACGGCGGCACCACCGTCAAGACGCTCTGGCACCTCTTCGACGACGCCAAGGTCGAGTCGGTGCTCATGCGCTACCCGCACCGCACCACGCTGTGCGTGTCGTCGCAGGCCGGCTGCGGCATGGCGTGCCCGTTCTGCGCTACGGGCCAGCTGGGCCTCACGCGCAACCTGTCGACGGCGGAGATCCTCGAGCAGGTGCGCGCCGCGAACCGCTCGCTCGCCGAGGGCGAGATCCCCGGCGGGCCCACGCGGCTCAACAACCTCGTGTTCATGGGCATGGGCGAGCCGCTGGCGAACCCGAAGGCCGTCTTCGAGACGGTGCGCGCGCTGGTCGCGCCGCAGCCCGAGGGCTTCGGGATGTCGGCGCGCAACATCACCGTCTCGACCGTGGGGCTCGTGCCCGCGATCGAGAAGCTCACCAAGCTCGAGATCCCGGTGACGCTCGCCCTCAGCCTGCACGCGCCGGACGACGACCTGCGCAGCGAGCTGGTGCCGATCAACACCCGGTGGAGCGTGGACGAGGCGCTCGACGCCGCGCGGCGCTACTTCGAGGTGACGGGCCGGCGCGTGTCGATCGAGTACGCGCTCATCAAGGACATGAACGACCACGGCTGGCGCGCCGACCTCCTGGGCGAGAAGCTCAACGCCCGGGGCCGCGGGTGGGTGCACGTCAACCCCATCCCGCTCAACCCCACGCCCGGCTCGATCTGGACCGCGAGCGAGCGTGCCGTCGAGGACGAGTTTGTGGCACGCTTGCGCGGGCACGGCATCCCCACCACGATCCGTGACACCCGCGGGAGCGACATCGACGGCGCCTGCGGGCAGCTGGCTGCCGAGGAGGACGAGTGAGCGCACTGTTCAGCACGGTGTCCGCGATGCGCACCGGGTACGAGCGGGACGAGGTCGAGGACTTCTTCGACCACGCCCGGCAGGCGTACGAGGGCCGCACCGCGGAGCCCCTGTCGCACGCCGACATCCAGGTGTCGACGTTCGACCTGGTGCGCGGCGGCTACGACACGCACGAGGTCGACGCGGCGCTGGACCGGCTCGAGGCGGCGTTCATCGCGCGGCAGCGCGCCGAGTACGTCGCGGCGCACGGCCAGGAGGCCTGGATGGCCGCCCTCGCCGACCGCGCCCGCACGATGTACGGGCGCCTGGGGCGGCCCGACGGCGAGAAGTTCGCGCCGGCCGAGCGCGGCGAGACGGGCTACGACCCCGACGACGTCGACGCGCTGTGCGACCGCCTCGTCGCGTACTTCGACCGGCAGGAGCCGCTGACCTCCGGCGAGATCCGCTCGGCGACGTTCGGCCGGGCCAAGGGGTCGGACGGCTACGCGGAGGGTCCCGTGGACCGCTTCTTCGCCCGCGCCATCGAGGTGCTGCTCGGGGTCGAGTGACCCGGACCGCCTCCCGCGCCCGCGGAACCTGACGAGGGCCGCCGACGACACGTCGGCGGCCCTCGTCGCGTCAGCGAGCGGCCGCGCCCTCCGATATCAGGGCGGCCTGCTCGGTGCGGGTCAGGACGTCGCGGATCGTGTCCCTGCTGCGGCTGAGGCAGGCGATCTTGTCCTCGATCCCGACGAGCTCGGCCGCGAGCATCTCCGCGACGGTGCGCGGGCACGTCGGGGCCTCGGACCGGCTCGTCGTCTCCATGTCGAGCAGCACCTTGATCAGTCGCGTGGGGATCCCCGCGCGCACCATGCCCGCGACCCTGGACACGCGCTCGACGTCGTCGTCGGAGTAGGTGCGGTACCCGTTCGCCGCGCGGTCCGCCACGAGCAGGCCCTGCTGCTCGTAGTAGCGCACGAGGCGCGGTGCCACTCCCGCGCGCCGGGCGAGCTCGCCGATCTTCATCTCGGGACCTCCAGAAGTGACGGGAGTGACAGGGGTCACACTTGACATTGACATCAATGTCAAACTTTAGCGTCGGTCGCATGACGACACCAGGATCTTCCTCCGCCCCGTCCGGACGACTCCCGTGGCCCTCCCTGCTGATCCTCGGTACGGCCACGTTCTCGATGGTCACCGCCGAGATGCTCCCGACCGCCGTGCTGCCCCAGATGAGCTCGGGGCTCGGGGTGGACGAGTCGCGCACGGGGCTGCTCGTGTCCGTGTGGGCCGCCGCCGTGGTCGTGGCGAGCTTCCCGCTCGTGCGCCTCGTCGCCGGCAGGGACCGGCGCAGCGTGATCGCCGTCGCGCTCGACGTGCTCGCCGCGTCCTCCCTCGCCACCGCCCTGGCGCCGACCTACGGCGTCGCCGTGGGGGCGCGGGTCGTCGGCGCGGCCGCCGTGGGCCTCCTGTGGGCGTCGGCCAACGCGCACGTCGCCGACCTCGTGCCCGACCGGCTGCTCGCCCGCTCGATCGCCGTGGTGCTCGGCGGCGCCACCCTCGGCATGGTGCTCGGCACCCCGCTCGCCAGTCTCGTCACCAGGGCGGTCGGCTGGCGGGCGGCGTTCGCCGGTCTGGCGCTGCTCGCGCTGGTGGTCGCGGTGCTCGTGCGGCTCGTCGTCGCACGGGCGCCCGCCGTCGCCGCGACACGGCAGGGCCATGGCGCGGGCACCGACGCCGCCGGCCCCGCGCCCGCCGCGGGGCCCGGGCCGATGATCGCGGTCACGGCGATCGTCGGCGTGCTGCTGGTGGGGCACTACGGCGCCTACACGTACGTCACGCGGATCGTCGAGGTGCCGGCCGACGTGCTGCCGGGCGGGGTGAGCACGATGCTCCTGGTGTTCGGCCTGGCGTCGGCCCTGGGCGTGGTGCTGGCCGGCCGCTACGGGACGCGGACGGCGCCCGTGCTCGCGCTCGCTGCCGGGGGGACCGCCCTCGCCCTGCTCGGGCTCGCGGCCGTCGAGGTGCATCCCGTCGTCGGCGTGGCCGTCGTCGTCCTGTGGGGCGTGTCCTCGGGAGCGCTGCCGCCCCTCGCGCAGACGTTGATCCTGCGCCTCGGCGGCCCTGAGCGGCGGGCGACGTCGTCGGCGCTGATCCCGGTCGTGTTCAACGGAGGGATCGCGGTCGGGGCGGCTCTGGCCTCCTGGGTCGTGGCGGGCGGCGGCGTCGGCGCCCTCCCCGTCCCCGCGGCCGTGGTGGTCGCGACCACCGCCGTCGCGCTCGGTGCCGGGGCGCGCGCCTGGTCGACGCCGGCGCCGGCGCGTGCGGCGACCGTGACGGCCGCCGGCTGATCGCGAGGCCCGCCCTGGGCGCGAGCGCCGGTCAGCAGGCGGGCGCGAGGGCTCGGCCGCTGCCCGTGTCGAGGTACGCGTCCGACACCCAGTTGCTCGGCCCGATGCGGTACCAGAGGTTCGTCGTGCCGCGGGTGCCCGTGACAGTCTGCCCGCGCGCGCTGCACAGCAGCGGCACGCGTGCGGCGTGGGCGGCGGCGCCGGTCCACCGGTAGCCGGTACCGGGGCCGGTGCGGACGTTGAGGGTGCCGCCGTCAGCCGAGACGACCCCGGCGCGCGCGGACCCCTGCCACAGGTAGGTCACGTCGATCCAGGCGTTGGAGCGCAGGCCCAGCCCGTCCCAGTAGGTGCCGTCGGCGAGGTCGATGCCGGCGGGGTTGGTCACCGTGCGCCCGAACAGGTCCTTGCCGCCGTGATGGCCGAGGCGGTAGGCCGCGGAGGCCTGCGGGGTGCCCCTCGGCAGGTCGCGGGCGGCGTGCCGGGTGGCGCTCCAGTAGTCGTCGGTGGTGTTCCACGGGCCGACGTCCCACACCGGCGCGTACTCGCACCGGGTGCTGTCGGCGCGGCAGACCCGGACGGAGAAAGCGCCGTCGCCGTCCGCGGACAGGGCGCGCCGCGAGGGAAGGGCCACGAAGTGGTCCCGCTTCTCGATCTTGTGCCCGTTCGCGGTGTGCTTGCCCACCAGCCCCTCGCGGGTCGCGAAGATGCGGTGCGTCTCGCCGTCGCCGTCCGCGGCGGCGGGAGCCGCCAGCCCGACGACCGCCCCGGTGACCAGCGCGGCGACCCCGGCGACGATGCCCATGGCGCGCTTGCCGACTATCACGCGATAAGTACGCATGTATGCGAACGTAACCGGCGTCACACCCGGCCGCGACCGGGCGCGAGGAGGCGCTGCCCGGAAGTCAAGCACCGCAACGGGTGAATTCCGCGTGGTCCCGCGGTGTGTCGCGGGATCGGCCGCGGCGCGGACGACGTGTCGGCGGGACCCCGTCCGCGCCTGGAATGATGAGCGCCATGCCCGAGCACACCCCCGACCAGCGCACCCGGACCGTCACCCTCCTCGGCTCCACCGGCTCGATCGGCACGCAGGCGATCGACGTCGTGCGCGCCCACCCCGGGAGGTTCCGGGTCGAGGCGCTCAGCGCCGGCGGGTCCGACGTCGGACTGCTCGCCGAGCAGGCGGCAGCCGTGGGGGCGCGCGCCGTCGCCGTCGCGGACGCCGCCCGCGCGGACGACCTGCGCGCCGCGCTGTCCGCCCGCCTGGGCGCCGGGGCGGCCGACGTCGAGGTGCTGGCCGGCCCGGAGGCCGCGACCGAGCTCGCGGGGCGCGGCAGCGACGTCGTCCTCAACGGCATCACCGGGTCGGTCGGGCTGCGGCCCACGCTCGCGGCGCTCGCGGGCGGCTCGACGCTGGCGCTGGCCAACAAGGAGTCGCTCGTGGTGGGTGGCTCGCTGGTCAAGGCAGCGGCCGCGCCCGGGCAGATCGTGCCGGTGGACTCCGAGCACTCGGCGATCGCGCAGGCGCTGCGCGGGGGCGCGCGCGACGAGGTGCGACGGCTGGTCCTCACCGCCTCCGGCGGGCCGTTCCGCGGCCGCAGCCGCGACGACATCAAGAAGGTCACGGTCGACGAGGCGCTCGCCCACCCCACCTGGGCCATGGGGCCCGTGGTGACGGTGAACTCCGCCTCGCTGATGAACAAAGGCCTCGAGCTCATCGAGGCGCACCTGCTGTTCGACGTGCCGGCGGAGGACATCACCGTGGTGGTGCACCCGCAGTCCGTCGTGCACTCGATGGTGGAGTTCCACGACGGCTCCACGCTCGCGCAGGCCTCCCCGCCCGACATGCGGCTGCCCATCGCGCTCGGGCTGTCCTGGCCCGAGCGCCTCGACGTCGTCTCGCCGCCGTGCGACTGGAGCCGGGTGGCGTCGTGGACGTTCGAGCCCCTCGACGAGGCGACGTTCCCCGCCGTCGGGCTGGCCCGCGCGGCCGTCGCGGCGTCCGCCACGCACCCCGCGGTCTACAACGCCGCGAACGAGCAGGGCGTCGCGGCCTTCCTCGCCGGGCGCATCGGATTCCTCGACATCGTCGAGACCGTGGAGCGGGTGCTGGCCGAGCACGACGGCGTCGCCGCCGCCGACGTCACCCTCGACGCCGTCGAGGGTGTCGAGCGCTGGGCGCGGGCGCGCGCCGACGAGATCCTCGCGCGCTCCTGACGAACCCTCCACGCGCGTCGCCGATCGGCGTCCGGCGGGCGGCCCGCCGTGACCTAGGCTCGGTGCCGTGGACCAGCTACTCGCCTGGGTGATCGGCATCGCGGTGATGCTCGTGGGCCTCGCCGTCTCCATCGGCCTGCACGAGGTGGGGCACATGGTGCCCGCCAAGAAGTTCGGGGTGCGCGTCAGCCAGTACATGGTGGGCTTCGGGCCCACCCTCTGGTCGCGCACCAAGGGAGAGACCGAGTACGGGGTCAAGGCGATCCCGCTGGGCGGCTACGTGCGGATGGTCGGCATGCTGCCGCCCGCCCCCGCCGGGACGCGCCGCCGCGAGAGCTTCTTCGGGCAGGTGGTCGCGGACGCGCGCGACGCCTCGGTGAGCGAGATCCGGCCCGGCGAGGAGCACCGGGCGTTCTACGAGCTGTCCACGCCCAAGAAGCTGGTGGTGATGCTCGGCGGGCCCGTGATGAACCTGCTCATCGCGGTGGTGCTGACGTTCGTCGTGCTGGTGGGCATCGGTGCCCAGACCATCACGACCACCGTCGGCGCCGTGAGCGAGTGCACCCCCACCTCGACGACGGCGGACGGCGCGGCCGTGTGCGGCGACGGCGCCGCGCCGTCGCCCGCAGCCGAGGCCGGGCTGCAGCCCGGCGACGAGATCGTCGAGTGGGACGGCGCGGCCGTGACGTCGTGGGAGCAGCTCTCGGGCGCGATCGCCGACTCCCCGGACCAGGAGGTCCCGGTGGTCGTGGTGCGCGACGGGGCCCAGGTGCCGCTCACCGTGACGACCTCGGAGCGCCAGGTCCCCGTCACGGACGAGAGCGGCGCGCCCGAGGTCGGGGCCGACGGCGAGCCGGTGACCGAGACGGCCGGGTTCCTCGGGGTGACCCCCACGCAGGAGTACGTGCCGCTGCCGCTGTCCACCGTGCCGGAGGCGGTCTGGCAGCAGGTGTCGGGCACGGCCCAGCTGATCGTCACCCTCCCGGCGCGGGTCGGCGAGGTCGCCGTCCAGACGTTCACCGACGAGCCGCGCGCCGCCGACGGGCCGATGGGCCCGGTCGGGGTGAGCCGGGTCATCGTCGACGCGATCGCCCTCGACGGGCCGCTGCTGTCGACCCTCTCGATCGTGCTGAGCATCCTGGCGTCGCTGAACGTCGCGCTGTTCATGTTCAACCTCATCCCGCTGCTCCCGCTGGACGGGGGGCACGTGGTGAACGCGCTCTACGAGGGCGGTAAGCGCACGGTCGCGCGCGTGCGGGGCCTGCCTCGACCACGGCCGGCAGACGTCGCGCGCATGATGCCGGTCGCGTACGTGATGTTCGTCGTCCTGGTGGGCACGGGTGCGCTGCTCATCGTCGCCGACGTGGTCGACCCGGTCCGGCTCTTCGGGTAGCCGGGGCTCGGAGTCGTCCGCCCTGCGTGAAGGTCGTGCGTGACGACGCGCGGGGATTCCGTGCCGGTGCGGTGCCCGCGTGCGTAGCACCCGCCTGCAGGCGCGATACTGGCACCGTGACTGCGATCAATCTCGGCATGCCTGCCCCGCCCGCGCCCACGCTCGCCCCGCGCCGCAAGTCCCGCAAGATCCAGGTGGGCAAGGTGGCCGTCGGCGGGGACGCGCCGATCAGCATCCAGTCGATGACGACGACCCCGACCACCGACATCAACGCGACGCTGCAGCAGATCGCCGAGCTGACGGCCGCGGGCTGCGACATCGTGCGCGTGGCCGTGCCGACCATCGACGACGCCGACGCGCTGCCCGCCATCGCGAAGAAGTCGCAGATCCCCGTCATCGCGGACATCCACTTCCAGCCCAAGTACGTGTTCGCCGCGATCGACGCCGGCTGCGCGGCCGTGCGCGTGAACCCGGGCAACATCCGGAAGTTCGACGACCAGGTCAAGGAGATCGCGAAGGCCGCCTCCGACGCCGGGGTCTCGCTGCGGATCGGCGTCAACGCCGGCTCGCTCGACAAGCGGCTCCTGGAGAAGTACGGGAAGCCCACCGCGGAGGCCCTCGTGGAGTCCGCCGTGTGGGAGGCCTCGCTGTTCGAGGAGCACGGCTTCCACGACTTCAAGATCTCCGTCAAGCACAACGACCCGGTCGTCATGGTGCGCGCCTACGAGCTCCTCGCGCAGCGTGGCGACTGGCCGCTGCACCTCGGCGTCACCGAGGCGGGCCCGGCGTTCCAGGGCACGATCAAGTCGGCCACCGCGTTCGGGGCGCTGCTGAGCCAGGGCATCGGCGACACGATCCGGGTGTCGCTGTCCGCGCCGCCGGTCGAGGAGGTCAAGGTCGGCACGCAGATCCTGCAGGCGCTCAACCTGCGCCCGCGCAAGCTCGAGATCGTCTCGTGCCCGTCGTGCGGCCGCGCCCAGGTGGACGTCTACACGCTCGCGGAGAAGGTCACCGCGGGCCTGGAGGGCATGACGGTGCCGCTGCGCGTCGCCGTCATGGGCTGCGTCGTCAACGGTCCGGGCGAGGCCCGGGAGGCGGACCTGGGCGTCGCGTCCGGCAACGGCAAGGGCCAGATCTTCGTCAAGGGCGAGGTCATCAAGACCGTCCCGGAGGCGATGATCGTCGAGACCCTCATCGAGGAGGCGATGCGCATCGCCGAGACGATGCCCGCCCCCGAGAACGAGGCCCAGGCCGGGGCCCCGGAGGTCACGGTCGGCTGACGGTTCGGCCTGAGGGCCGCACCGAGGGGCGGCATCGGGGACGATGGCGGGAGGGGCCCACGACGGCGAAGGGGGCGTGATGGGCGGCTGGCGACCGGCGGTGCGGGCGCGCGGTGACGCGCGCGGCCTCGACGCGCGCCGCCCCCGGGCCCGCGTCCTCGGTCAGGAGGACCTCGCCGAGGCGCGCGCCCTGCTGGCCCGCGACCCGGTGACCTCCGTGCTCGCGGCGACGCGGCTCGACGTCGCGGCGGCGGCGGGCTTCGCCGCCGCGGGCGGCCAGGCGTGGGGCTTCCCCGCGACCGGGCCGCTGGTCGCGGTCTGCTGGTCCGGGGCCAACCTGGTGCCCGTGCTGGCCCCGGACCTCGCGGGCCGGGACGCGGACGACGCGATCGCGGCGTTCGCCGCGACCGCCCGCGCCCAGGGCCGGCGCTCCTCGTCGATCGTGGGGGACCGGGTGGCCGCGCTCGCGCTGTGGGACCTCCTCGCGCCGCGCTGGCCCCCGGCCCGCGAGGTGCGTGCGGACCAGCCGTCCCTCGCGATCGCCCGCGACCCGGACGTGGAGCCCGACCCGGCGGTGCGGCGCTCGACCCTCGCCGAGGTGGACGCCGTCCTGCCCGCCTGCGTCCGCATGTTCGCGGAGGAGGTCGGGTACGCGCCGGCCGCGTCGCCCGGCAGCGCGTACGCCCTGCGCGTGCGCTCGCTCGTGGCCGAGGGCCGGTCCTTCGTGCGCATGGAGCCGCCGGGGCCGGACTCCGGCCGGAGCGCAGGGCAAGGGCCGCTCGTCGCCTTCAAGGCCGAGCTGGGGGCGGTGGCCGGCGGGGTGGCGCAGGTGCAGGGGGTCTGGGTGGACCCGCTGCGCCGCGGCCGCGGCCTGGCGGCGCCCGGCATGGCCGCCGTCGTCGTCACGACCCGCCGCGAGGTCGCGCCCGTGGTCTCCCTGTACGTCAACGCGTTCAACGCCCCGGCGCTCGCCACCTACCGCCGGGTGGGCTTCGAGCAGGTCGGCACCTTCACGACGGTGCTGTTCTGACGGGGCCGGGTCGAGGTGCGCGACGGTTACCGGATCCGTCCGGATCGTGAGATGGTACGCGGCGTGACGACGCATGCGACGTGGGGTGCACGGATGTCCGGAGCGCCGGCGGGCGCCCGATGAGGGCGCTGTACAAGCCGGGGCCCGGCCCGGGCCTGGAGCTGGTGGAACGACCGGAGCCGGAGGCCGGCCCCGGGGACGTGAAGATCCGCGTGCTGCGCACCGGCATCTGCGGCACCGACCTGCACATCGACCGCTGGGACGACTGGGCCGCCTCGACGATCGCGGCGCCGCTGGTGCCGGGCCACGAGTTCGTCGGCGAGGTCGTCGAGGTCGGGGAGATGGTGCACGACGTCGCGGTGGGCGACCTCGTGTCGGGCGAGGGCCACATCGTGTGCGGCACGTGCCGCAACTGCCGTGCCGGGCGGCGCCAGATGTGCATCCGCACCCAGGGCCTGGGCCTGCACCGCGACGGGGCGTTCGCGGAGTACGTCGTGCTGCCCGCCACTAACGTGTGGGTGCACCACGCCGAGGTGGACCTGGACGTCGCGGCGATCTTCGACCCGCTCGGCAACGCGGTGCACACGGCGCTCGCGTTCCCGGTGATCGGGGAGGACGTGCTCGTCTCGGGCTGCGGGCCCATCGGCCTCATGGCGATCGCCGTCGCCCGGCACGCCGGCGCCCACCTGGTCGTGGGCACCGACGTCAGCCCGGCGCGGCTCGAGATGGCGAGGACCATGGGCGCGGACGCCGCGCTCGACGTCCGCACGGCACGGGTCGCCGACGCGCAGCGCGAGCTCGGCCTGCGCGAGGGCTTCGACATCGGCTTCGAGATGAGCGGCGCCCCGAGCGCGCTGCCCGAGATGATCGCGAACATGAACCACGGCGGGCGGATCGCGATGCTCGGCCTGCCGTCGGGGCCGATCGCCGTCGACTGGGGCACGGTCGTGACGCACATGCTCACCCTCAAGGGCATCTACGGCCGGGAGATGTTCGAGACGTGGCAGGCGATGGACGCGATGCTGCGCACCAGCGCGACGCTGCGCGCGGCGATCGCGTCGGTCGTCACCGACCGGCTCCCCGCGAGCCGGTGGCGCGAGGGCTTCGAGGCCGCGGCGTCGGCGCACGGCGGCAAGGTCGTGCTCGACTGGACCGACTGGTCCGACGCGCAGGACGGTGCACAGGGCGACGAGGGGAAGGCGTAGCGATGTACGGGACGTTCCGGGAGCACCTGGCGGGCGAGCTCGAGGCGATCGAGAGCGCCGGCCTCACCAAGCACGAGCGCGGCATCGCGGGCCCGCAGGGCGCGCGGATCCGCGCCGACGGCGCCGAGCTGCTGAACTTCTGCGCCAACAACTACCTCGGGCTGGCCGACGACCCGCGCCTCGTCGCGGCGGCCCACGACGCCCTCGACACGTGGGGCTACGGGCTGGCCAGCGTGCGGTTCATCTGCGGCACGCAGGACCAGCACCGCACCCTCGAGCAGCGGCTGGCGGGGTTCCTCGGCACCGACGACTCGATCCTGTTCTCGTCGTGCTTCGACGCCAACGGCGGCGTGTTCGAGACGCTGTTCGGCGCGGACGACGCCATCGTGTCGGACGCGCTCAACCACGCGTCGCTCATCGACGGCATCCGGCTGTCGAAGGCGTCCCGGTTCCGCTACCGCAACCGGGACATGGGCGACCTGGAGGACCAGCTCCGCGCCGCCCGCGACGGCGGCGCCCGCCACGTCGTGATCGTCACCGACGGCGTGTTCTCGATGGACGGCTACCTCGCGCCGCTGCGCGAGATCTGCGACCTCGCCGACCGGTACTCCGCGCTCGTCCTGGTGGACGACTCGCACGCCGTGGGCTTCATGGGCGACCACGGGAGGGGCACGCCCGAGCTGCTCGGCGTCGCCGACCGCGTGGACATCCTCACCGGCACGTTCGGCAAGGCCCTCGGCGGGGCGTCCGGCGGCTACGTCGCGGCGCACCAGGAGATCGTCGACCTGCTGCGCCAGCGCGCCCGCCCGTACCTGTTCTCGAACACGCTGGCGCCGACGATCGTGGCGGGCACCCTCACGGCGCTCGACCTCGTGGAGGGGTCGGGGGACCTGCGCGCCCGCCTGACCGAGAATGCCGCCCAGTTCCGCCGCCTCATGACCGAGGCGGGCTTCGACCTGCTGCCCGGCGAGCACCCGATCGTGCCGGTGATGTTCGGCGACGCCGTGCTCGCGGCGAAGGTGGCGGCGGCGATGGGGGAGCGCGGCGTGTACGTCACGGCCTTCAGCTTCCCGGTCGTGCCACGCGGCGAGGCGCGCATCCGGGTGCAGCTCTCCGCGGCCCACACGCCGGAACAGGTCCGCGCGTGCGTCGACGCCTTCGTCGCCTCGCGCGACGCCGTCGCGGCGGGCTGACCGGCTACTTCAGCAGCCTCGACATCCGCCGGTCGGCGAGCACCTGTCCGCCGGTCTGGCAGGTGGCGCAGTACTGCAGCGAGCGGTCCGCGAAGCTCACCTCGCGCACCACGTCGCCGCAGACGGGGCACGCCTCGCCCGTGCGGCCGTGCACGCGCATCCCGGCGCGCTTGGCGTCCTTGAGCTCCTTGGCCGGCTTGCCCGACGACGCCGCGACGGCGTCGTGCAGGGTGGTCACGACGGCGTCGTGCAGCGCCGCGACCTCGTCCGCGGTGAACGACCGGGTGAGCTTGAAAGGCGAGACCTTCGCGACGTGCAGGATCTCGTCGGAGTAGGCGTTGCCGATCCCGGCGATCGCGCGCTGGTCGCGCAGCAGGCCCTTGACCTGCTGGTTCTTCTCCTGCATGAGCGCGCCGAGGGCCTCTGCCGTGAACTCGTCCGAGAGCGGGTCGACGCCGAGAGTCGCGACCTGCTCCACCTCCTGCGGGTCGCGCACCACGTGCACCGCCAGGCGCTTGCGGGTGCCCGCCTCGGTGAGGTCGAACCCGGCGCCGTCGTCGAGCCGCACCCGCAGGGCCAGCGCCGCCCCGCGCGACGAGCCGCCCATCCGCGGGCGCACGGGCGTCGTGGGGGCCTGGTCCGACCAGCGCACCCACCCGCCGCGGGAGAGGTGGAAGAGCAGGTGGAGCTCCTCGCCGTCCGGGCCGGCCGTGAGATCGAGCCACTTGCCGTGGCGTTCGACGCCGCGGACCTCCTGCCCGACGAGCGCCGTCACCGGCGGGTCGAACGTCTTGAGCGCGGCGATGGCCGCGACGTCGGCGGCGGCGACGCGGTGGCCGGACGTACGAGCGTCGAGGAACTCCGCCATCGCCTGCACCTCGGGAAGCTCGGGCATGCCGCCATGCTGCCAGCCGGGGCCGACGCGGACCAGGGGAGGAGCCTGGGGAGGCGGGAGACCGCCAGGGGTCCGTGCGGCCGGGGGAGCGGCCGGGAGAGCGGCGGGGAGAGCGGCGGGGACAGGCGCGCGGCGCCGCTAGGCTGGCCCCCATGTCGATCGTGTCCGCCCGCGCGCCCCAGGGCGACCTGCTCCGCCTGTCCCAGCTCTTCGTCCGCACCCTGCGCGAGGACCCGGCCGACGCCGAGGTCGCGAGCCACCGGCTGCTGGTCCGCGCCGGCTACATCCGCCGCGCGGCCCCCGGCATCTACTCCTGGCTGCCGCTCGGCCTGCGCGTGCTCGCGAAGATCGAGGCCGTCGTCCGCGAGGAGATGGACGCCATCGGCGCCCAGGAGGTGCACTTCCCGGCCCTGCTGCCGCGGGAGCCCTACGAGGCGACCGGCCGCTGGACCGAGTACGGCCCCAACCTCTTCCGGCTGCAGGACCGTAAGGAGACCGACTACCTCCTCGCGCCCACGCACGAGGAGATGTTCACCCTCCTGGTGAAGGACCTGTACTCGTCGTACAAGGACCTGCCCCTCGCGCTGTACCAGATCCAGACGAAGTACCGCGACGAGGCGCGCCCCCGCGCGGGCCTCATCCGCGGGCGCGAGTTCATCATGAAGGACGCCTACTCCTTCGACGTCGACGACGAGGGCCTCGCCGCGGCGTACGAGCGTCAGCGCGGCGCCTACCAGCGCATCTTCGACCGGCTCGGCCTCGACTACGTCATCGTCTCCGCGACGTCGGGCGCGATGGGCGGCTCCCGCTCCGAGGAGTTCCTGTCCCCGTCGCCGATCGGCGAGGACACCTTCGTGCGTTCCGCGGGTGGCTACGCGGCCAACGTCGAGGCCGTGGTCACGCCCGTGCCCGACGCGCTGCCGTACGACGACGCGCCCGCCGCGCACGTCGAGGACACCCCCGACACCCCGACCATCGAGTCGCTGGTCGCGTGCGCGAACGAGAAGCACCCGCGCCCCGACCGCGCCTGGACCGCCGCGGACACCCTGAAGAACGTCGTGCTCGCCGTCACCCACCCGGACGGGCGGCGCGAGCTGCTCGTCGTGGGGCTCCCCGGCGACCGCGAGGTCGACGTCAAGCGTCTCGAGGCGTCGCTCACCCCGGCCGAGGCCGAGCCGGCCACCGAGGCGGACTTCGCCGCGCACCCCGAGCTCGTCAAGGGCTACATCGGCCCCGGCGCGCTGGGCCCGCAGGGACCGCAGGTCGAGGCCGAGAACGGTGCGACGACGTCGGCGATCCGCTACCTGCTCGACCCGCGCGTGGTCCCCGGCACCCGGTGGATCACCGGCGCAGACGCCCCCGGCCGGCACGTCTTCGACCTGGTGGCGGGCCGCGACTTCACCGCGGACGGCACCATCGAGGCCGCCGAGGTGCGTGCCGGCGACCCTGCTCCCGACGGCTCCGGGCCCCTCGAGCTCGCGCGCGGCATCGAGATCGGCCACATCTTCCAGCTCGGCCGCAAGTACGCCGAGGCGCTCGACCTCAAGGTGCTCGACGTCAACGGCAAGGCCGTCACCGTCACGATGGGCTCCTACGGCATCGGTGTGACGCGGGCCCTCGCGGCGCTCGCGGAGGTCAACCACGACGACAAGGGCCTCGCGTGGCCGGCGCACGTCGCGCCCGCGCACGTGCACGTCGTCGCGACCGGCAAGGGCACCGAGGTGTTCGACGCCGCCGAGAAGCTCGCCACCGAGCTCGTCGACGCGGGCGTCGAGGTGATCTACGACGACCGCCCCAAGGTGTCGCCCGGCGTGAAGTTCGCCGACGCGGAGCTCTTCGGCGTGCCGCTGATCGTCGTCGTCGGCCGCGGCCTGGCGGACGGCCTGGTGGAGGTGCGCCCCCGCGCCGGCGCGTCGGAGCAGGTGCCGGTGGCCGACGCCGCGCGGGTCGTGACCGAGCGCGTGGCCGCCCTGCTGGCGGACTGAGCCCGGGAGGTCAGGCGGCCGCGTCGTCCTCGGCCTGCTCCGGCAGGCCGGGGAACGGCTCGGGCTCGGCACCCCAGTCGTCCAGGGCCACGGCGGAGTCGACGAGCAGGTCCACGAGCACCGCGCGCGTGCCGGCCGCCGTCGTGCCCACGAGTGTCGCGTAGTCGGTGGCGAGGTCGTTCTCCAGGTCGATCACCAGCGCCTCGTCCGCCTGGTCCGCGACCCGCGGCACGGTGTAGGCGGCGCGGCGCGGGTCGTCCTCCGTGGCCTGCGTCCCCGCCACCGCGGCCCACCCGTCCGCGCGCTGCCCGTGCACGCCGACCCGCTCGAGCAGCCGCTCGCGCGTCTCGCCGGAACCGATCGCCGCGCGCAGCTGCAGCGCGTACCGGGTCGCGTCCTCCGACACGACGAGCGTGCTCAGGTCCTCGGGCGTGAGCCCCTCGGGCACCGTGCCCTCGTCCTGCGAGCCGTCCGGGTCGTCGGCGTCGTCCCCCGCGTCGTCCCCTGCGTCGTCCTGCCCGGCGGTGGCGCCCTCCGTCGGGGCGTCGGGGGAGGGCTCGTCCTCGTCGCCGTCCTCGTCGCCGTCCTGCTCGGCGGTCGTCACCGTCGGCACGCGCGGCGGCACGACGTCGGGCCCGGCGACGTCGACCAGCGCCGCGAGGCGCCCGCCGGAGACGGTCTGCGCCGCGCCGATCGACGCCAGCAGGCGGGCCAGCGGCCCGTCGCCGGTGGTCCCGGCCGCGGTCCGCGACCGGGCGGCGGCGTCGTCGAGCGCCTGCACGACGTCGGCCGGGGCCGCCTTGTCCCAGGCGGAGGACCGGGTGTCCGTGGGTGCGCCGGTGGCGAGGCCGGAGTCGTACTCGCCGCCCAGCGCCTCGGCCTGCTCGCGGGAGTCCGCGACGATGCGCGTGAGCTCGGCGACCACGCGCTTGCGCGAAATGGGCACCTCCTCGAGCGCGGCCTCGGCGCCGTCGGCGACCCGGAGGGCGTCCGAGACGGCGGTGCGGCGGACCAGCTCGAGGCTGTCGGGCACGGGCTCGCCCGCGGGCGGCGCCTCCAGCCGCACCCCGCAGCCGGACAGCAGCCCGACGGCGAGCAGCGCCCCGGCGGTGGCGACCAGGCGCCGCCGCCGCCCGACGGGCGGGGCCGCGTCTGTCCGGCCCGTCGCGTCGTCGGCGGGCCGGTCGGGGGCGGGCTGAGGTTCCATCGAGGCCGATGATGCCACGCGCGCGACCCGGTCCGTGTGACGTTCCTCCGCCCGGCGGAGGCGCCGCACGGCGCGGGGCGGGCCCGTCGTTCGTTACGCTGGTCGCTGCACACAACGACACACCGGCCGCGGGACGTCCCGGCGCGGGAGCACACGGCAGTCCACGACGTGACCCACGGGAGGCAGGGATGGCAGCGCAGCACGGCCGCACGACGGCGGGCGGGGCGAAGGCCGAGGCGGTGCGGCGGGTCGTCACCCCGGCGGTCGACGCCGCGGGCCTGTACCTCGAGGACGTGGTCGTGACGCAGGCCGGCGCGAAGTCGGTCGTGCGCGTCACCGTGGACCTCCCCGAGGACGTGCGGGGAAGCCTCGACTCCGACCGCCTCGGCGACGTCTCGCGCGCGATCTCCGCGGCGCTGGATGCCGACGACGTCGTCCCCGGGGCGTACACCCTCGAGATCTCGACGCCCGGCACCTCGCGGCCCCTGACGGAGCCGCGCCACTTCCGGCGCGCCCGCGGGCGGCTCGTCGTGCTCCGGCTCCGTGCCGGCGGCACGACGTCGGGCCGGCTGGTGGAGGTCGAGGGGCGGACGAGCGACACCGGCGACGACGCCGTGCTGGTGCTGGAGGACGGCACGCGGGTGCCGGTCGCCGACGTGCGCCAGGGCAAGATCGAGGTCGAGCTGAAGCGCCTGGACGAGGCGCCGGACGAGGCGGACCCGGAGACAGACACGGACACGGGCGCCGCCCGGGACGACACCACGGGCGCTGCCCGTCACGAGGAGGCCTGACGATGGACATCGACATGAGCACGCTTCGGCTGCTGGAGCGGGAGCGGGACATCAGCCTCGACGTCCTCGTGGAAGCGATCGAGCAGGCGCTGCTGTCGGCCTACCACCGCACGCCCGACGCCTACCCGCGGGCCCGCGTCGAGGTGGACCGCAAGTCGGGGCACGTCGCCGTCTGGGCGCGCGAGGAGATCCGCACCCCCGACCCCGAGGACCCGGAGGCTCGCCCCACGATCGAGCTGGGGCCCGAGTTCGACGACACGCCGGCCGACTTCGGCCGCATCGCCACCGCGACGGCTCGGCAGGTCATCGTGCAGCGGCTGCGCGACGCCGAGGACGACCAGGTGCTCGGCATGTTCCGCGGCAAGGAGGGCGAGGTCCTCGCCGGCGTCATCCAGCAGGGCCGCGACCCGCGCGTCGTCCTCGTGGACGTCGGCGGCACGGAGGCGGTGCTGCCGCCGCACGAGCAGGTGCCCACCGAGGAGTACGTGCACGGCGAGCGGCTGCGCGCCTACGTGGTCGAGGTGTCCCGCGGCATGAAGGGCGCCCAGGTGGTGCTGAGCCGCACGCACCCGGGCCTCGTGCGCAAGCTCTTCGAGCTCGAGGTCCCGGAGATCGCGGACGGCGCCGTCGAGATCACGGCGATCGCCCGCGAGGCGGGGCACCGCTCCAAGGTCGCCGTCCGCTCCAAGGTGTCCGGCCTGAACGCCAAGGGCGCCTGCATCGGCCCGATGGGTGCGCGCGTGCGCGCCGTCATGGCGGAGCTGCACGGGGAGAAGATCGACATCGTCGACCACAGCGACGACCCGGCCCGCTTCGTGGCCAACGCGCTCTCCCCGGCCCGTGTGACCTCGGTCACGGTGGTCGACGCCGAGGCGAAGGCCGCGCGGGCCGTCGTGCCGGACTACCAGCTGTCGCTCGCGATCGGCAAGGAGGGGCAGAACGCCCGTCTCGCCGCGAAGCTGACGGGGTGGCGGATCGACATCCGGTCGGACGAGGCGGCTCCCGCCGGGGGCGACGCCGAGGGCGACGACGCAGGTGGCGCCGCGGCCAGCCGCGGGGCCGAGGGCTGAGGCCGGTCACGGCACGTGGGTCGTCGCGCTAGACTGTCGGGGACCGGGCCACGCGCCCCGCTCTCGACCTCCCCACGTACCTCGCCGGAAGGCTCCGGCCCGGTACGGACGTGCGTCGGGTGCAGGGAGCGTGACCAGCGGTCCGCTCTTCTGCGGCTGGTGCTCGAGCCGTCGGGACGCGAGGGAGTCCTCGCGGTCGACGTGCGGGGGTGCCTGCCGGGGCGTGGCGCCTGGATCCATCCGACGCCCGCCTGCCTGGCGCTCGCCGAGCGTCGCCGGGCCGTGCCGCGCGCCCTGCGTGTCACGGACCGGATCGACCTCTCCGGCGTCCGGGACTATCTGGAGCAGCGAGACCGTTGAGTCCCTCCGGTCCGCACCGCCATCCGGCGGCCGGACCGTCGCGACCGAGCACGCTCGGCCGCACCCATTGAAGTCGACAAGGAAGCGGGTCAGAAGCCGATGGGCACCCGATGAGTTCCGTGCGATGAGTACTCGGTACTAACGACGGTCCTCCCTGTCTCGCAGGAGGGCCGAGACAGGAGAGTTGTGGCGAAGATCCGCGTTCACGAGCTGGCCAAGCAGCTCGGGGTGGAGAGCAAGACCCTGCTCGCCGACCTGAAGTCGGCGGGCGAGTTCGTCCGTTCGGCGTCCTCGACGCTCGAGGCACCGGTCGAGCGGGCGATGCGCGACAAGTACAAGGACGCGGCTCCCGCGTCCTCCGGGGCGCCGGCCAAGGCCGCCGAGCCGAAGGCTGCGGCGCCGCGCGCCGAGCAGAAGCCCGCCCCCGCGAAGCCCGCCCCCAAGCCCGCCGCGCAGAAGCCGGCCCCCGCGCCCGAGGCCGAGGCGCCCGCCGCCCCGGCAGCGGCCGCGACCCCCGCCGCGGCGGCGCCGGAGGCCCCGGCGAAGCCCGCCGGCCGTCCCGGCGCACCGACCCCGGGTCCGCGTCCCGCGGCCCCGAAGCCCGCACCCGCCGCGCGCGAGCCGCGCGACGGCGGTCGTGACGGTTCCCGCGACGGCGGCAAGGGCGGTCGTGCCCCGCGTCCGGGCAACAACCCGTTCGCGTCCAGCCAGGGCATGCCGCGCCAGGGGCAGCGCCCCGGCGGCGCCGGTGGCTCCGGTGGCCCGCGTCCGGGCAACAACCCGTTCGCGTCCAGCCAGGGCATGCCGCGCCCCGGCCAGCGCCCGGACCGCGGTGAGGCCGCGCCCGAGCGTTCCGGCGAGCGTCCGGGCGGTCCCCGTCCGGGCGGTCCCCGCCCCGGCGGCCCGCGTCCGGCGGCGCCCCGCCCCGGCGGCCCGCGCCCGAACCCCGGCATGATGCCGGGCAAGACCTCGATGCCGCGTCCCGGCGAGCGTCCGGCGCCTGCGGGCGGCGGTCGTGGCGGCGGCCGCGGTGGCGGCCCCGGCGGCGGTGGCGGCGGCGGTTTCCGTCCCGGCGGTGGCGGCGGCTTCGGCGGTCGCCCCGGCGGTCGCGGTGGCGCCGGTCGTGGCTCCACGCAGGGTGCGTTCGGTCGCGCCGGCGGGCGTCCCGTCCGCGGGCGCAAGTCGAAGCGCGCGAAGCGGCAGGAGTTCGAGCAGATGCAGGCGCCGTCGCTCGGCGGCGTGCAGGTGCCCCGCGGCAACGGCTCGACCGTCGTCCGCCTGCGCCACGGCTCGTCGCTGAACGACTTCGCGGACAAGATCGACGCGAACCCCGCCAGCCTGGTCACGGTGCTGTTCCACCTCGGTGAGATGGCGACCGCGACGCAGTCGCTCGACGAGGACACGTTCGGCACGCTGGCCTCCGAGCTCGGCTACGTCATCGAGATGGTGTCGGCCGAGGAGGAGGACCGCGAGCTGCTCGGGGCCTTCGACATCGACCTCGACGCAGAGCTCGAGGGCGAGTCGGACGAGGAGCTCATGCCGCGTCCGCCCGTCGTCACGGTCATGGGTCACGTCGACCACGGCAAGACGCGTCTTCTCGACGCGATCCGTCAGACCGACGTCGTCTCCGGCGAGGCCGGCGGCATCACCCAGCACATCGGTGCCTACCAGGTGCGTCGTGAGCACGAGGGCGTCGAGCGCCCGATCACCTTCATCGACACCCCGGGTCACGAGGCGTTCACCGCCATGCGTGCCCGTGGTGCCCAGGTGACGGACATCGCGATCCTCGTGGTCGCCGCCGACGACGGCGTCATGCCGCAGACGGTGGAGGCGCTGAACCACGCCCAGGCGGCCAACGTGCCGATCGTGGTCGCGGTGAACAAGGTGGACAAGGAGGGGGCGAACCCCGACAAGATCCGCCAGCAGCTCACCGAGTACAACCTGGTGGCCGAGGAGTACGGCGGCGACACCATGTTCGTCGACGTCTCCGCGAAGCAGAACCAGGGCATCGACCAGCTCCTCGAGGCCGTGCTGCTCACGGCGGACGCCTCGCTGGACCTGCGGGCGAACCCGGACAAGGACGCCCGAGGCGTGGCCATCGAGGCCAACCTCGACAAGGGCCGCGGCGCCGTCGCGACCGTCCTCGTCCAGTCGGGCACCCTGCACGTCGGTGACGCGATCGTCGCGGGCACGGCCCACGGCCGCGTGCGCGCCATGTTCGACGAGCACGGCGAAGCCGTGACCGAGGCGGGCCCGGCCCGGCCGGTCCTGGTGCTCGGTCTGGCGTCGGTGCCGAGCGCCGGCGACACTTTCCTGGTGGCGCCGGACGAGCGCACCGCCCGTCAGATCGCCGAGAAGCGCGAGGCCGCCGAGCGTGCCGCGCTCCTGGCCAAGCGTCGCAAGCGGATCAGCCTCGAGGACTTCACGAAGGCCGTCGAGCAGGGCAAGGTCGAGACGCTCAACCTGGTCCTCAAGGGCGATGTCTCCGGTGCCGTCGAGGCCTTGGAGGACGCGCTGCTCAAGATCGACGTCGGCGAGGAGGTGCAGCTCCGCGTCATCCACCGCGGCGTCGGCGCCATCACGCAGAACGACGTCAACCTGGCCACGGTCGACAACGCGGTGATCATCGGCTTCAACGTGAAGTTCGGCGAGCGCGTCGAGGACCTCGCGGACCGCGAGGGCGTCGAGGTCAAGTTCTACTCGGTCATCTACCAGGCGATCGACGACGTCGAGGCGGCCCTGAAGGGGATGCTCAAGCCGGAGTACGAGGAGGCCCAGCTGGGCACGGCGGAGATCCGCCAGGTCTTCCGCTCCTCGAAGTTCGGCAACATCGCGGGCTCGATCGTCCGGTCGGGCACCATCCGCCGCAACACGAAGGCGCGCGTCCTGCGGGGCGGCAAGATCGTCGGGGACGACCTGACGATCGAGTCGCTGCGTCGCGAGAAGGACGACGTCACCGAGGTCCGCGAGGGCTTCGAGTGCGGTATCGGCCTGGGGTCGTTCAACGACGTCACCGAGGGTGACATCATCGAGACCTTCGAGATGCGCGAGAAGCCGCGCGCCTGACGGTCGCGCCGCAAGGTACAGCCCGACGGCGTCCCGACCCGCCCCGCTTCGACAGGAGCAGGGCGGGGCGGGGCGCCGTCGGCGTCGAGAGAGGGAGACACACATGCCCGGCCCCAAGGGCGACAGGCCCGAGAACCCGCGTGCCCGCAAGCTCGCGGACCGCATCAAGGAGATCGTCGCGCAGCTGCTCGACACGCGGATCAAGGACCCGCGCCTCGGCTTCGTCACGGTGACGGACGTGCGCGTCACCGGCGACCTGCAGAACGCCTCCGTGTTCTACACCGTGTTCGGCACCGACGAGGAGCGGGCGGGCACCGCCGCGGCGCTGGAGAGCGCCAAGGGCATGATCCGCTCGGAGGTCGGCAAGCAGACGGGCGTGCGGCTCACGCCGACCATCGAGTTCTTCCTGGACTCGATGCCGGAGAACGCCGCGCACCTGGACGCCGCGCTCCTCGAGGCCCGGCGCCGGGACGCCGAGCTCGCCGCGCTGCGCGAGGGCAAGGGGTTCGCGGGGGGCGAGGACCCGTACCGCAAGCCGCGCGAGGACGACGAGGGCGAGTGAGCGGCACGGGGGATCGCCCGGCCCGCCGTCCGACCGCACCCGACGGCTTCCTCGTCGTCGACAAGCCGGCGGGCTGGACCAGCCACGACGTCGTCGGGCGCTGCCGACGCCTCGCGGGCACGCGCAAGGTCGGGCATGCGGGCACGCTCGACCCGATGGCGACCGGCGTGCTCGTCGTCGGCGTCGGGCGGGCGACGAAGCTGCTCACCTACGTGGTCGGTGCCGACAAGGCGTATGACGCGACGATCCGGCTGGGCGTCGCCACGACCACGGACGACGCGGAGGGCGAGGTCGTCGAGGCCGTCGGCGTCGGCACGGGTGTCGACGACGCCGCCCTGGCGCGCGAGGTCGCGGTCCTGACGGGCGAGATCCGGCAGGTGCCCACCACGGTGAGCGCGATCAAGGTGGACGGCAAGCGCGCCTACGCGCGCGTCCGGGCGGGGGAGGACGTGGTCCTCGAGGCCCGGCCGGTCACCGTGAGCCGCTTCGACGTGCTCGCCGCACGGCCCGCCGCGACGGACGACGGCGTGGCGGTGCTCGACGTCGACGTGTCGGTCGTCGTGTCCTCCGGGACGTACGTCCGGGCGCTCGCCCGCGACCTGGGCGTCGCGCTCGGGACGGGCGGGCACCTCACCGCGCTGCGCCGCACCCGGGTGGGCGGCTACGAGCTGTCCGGGGCCCGGACGCTCGAGGAGCTGGAGGCGCAGGCCGACGCCGACGGCGTTCTCGCCACGCTGCCGCTCGCCGACGCGGCCCGTGCGACGTTCCCGGTGCGCGATCTCACGGCCGACGAGGCGCGCGCCCTCGGCTACGGCCAGTGGGTGCCGGCGAGCGGGGAGCGCGGCACGGTCGCCGCGATGGGCCCGGACGGCGCGCTCGTCGCGCTGCTCGAGGACACCCGACGCCGGGGCGAGGCGCTGGCGAAGCCCGTCCTCGTCCTCGCCCCGGCCGGCGGCTGAGCGCTCCCCGTCCGGTGCCGTCGGGGGCGTCCGTCAGGCGTGGAGCGCCGGCTCACGGTGGCGCGCGGCGCGCTCCAGCGCCTCGTCGCGCGCGGCCTCGGCGTCGGGCTCGACGCCGCCCGCGGTGCGCAGGTGGCCGACCAGCGACAGGATCACCCCCGCCGCGGCCCAGAGGCCGAGGGCGAGCCATGCGGGCGCGGCGTCCGCCGACGGGAAGTACGACAGGTCCCGCAGCAGGGTGGCGCCCGCGCCGGGCGGGAACCACTGGCCGATGTCGCCCCAGTGCCACGGCAGGAACTCGGGCGGCATGGTGGCGCCGGAGATCGGGTTGGCGACCAGCATCATCGTCACCGCGCCGAGCGCGATCCCGGCGCGGCCGAGCAGCGCCACGAACCCGGTGATCGGCGCGGCCACGGCCGCGAGCGCGAGCGCCGCGGCCCCCGCGTTCGTCCACCAGTCGCCCTGCAGCGCCCCGAACCACGACTGCAGCACGGCGACGAGCACGGCGCCGCCCGCCGTGGCGTACACGGCGACGGCGAGCACCCGGCGCAGGGCGCCCACGACCAGCACGGAGATCGCGATGCCGCCGAGCATCCCGCCCAGCAGCAGGGGGAACATCGCCGCGGTCAGGCCGGTGCCGCGCGGGTCGTCCGCGGACAGGGCCACGACGTCGGTCACGGTGACGGTCGGCGCGGCCGCCGGGTCGCCCCCGCCGGCGGCCGCCTGCTGCGCGAGACCCGCCTGCAGCTGGGGCGCGACCCCGGTGAGGAGCTGGTTCGTGACGCTGCTGGCCGCCGAGGCCGTGAGCACCTCGGGCGCCTCGCCGAGCACGATCGCGCCGTAGGCGTCGCGCTCCTGGATCGCGGCGACGGCGGCGTCGCGGTCGGCGACCGGGACGAGGTCGACGGCGCCGGGCTGCGCCTCGTCGAGGGCTGCCTCCACGCCGGCGACGGCCTGGGACGGGCCTGCGACGGCCACGGGGAGGTCCTTCGGCTCGGCCGTGACGGCGGGCCAGGAGAAGGCGAGCACGAGCACGCCGACGACGGCGGCGACCGCGACGCCGAGGCCGACGACGCGGCCCCACGGCGTGTGCGGCGCAGGACGCTCGACGGGTGGTGCGGTGGTGTCCGAGGTGGACGACATGGGGGCTCCCGGAGGTGCGGATCTCAAAAAAACGAATGTTCGTTCTTTATGACAAGGGTGCGCGCCGGTCCCTACACTTGTCAACCGTCCGCCAGCGCCCTCGGGAAGGGGTCCGATGCCACGAGTGACCGATGCGCACCGCGAGGCGCGCCGCGCGCAGATCCGGGCGGCGGCGCTCCGCGCGTTCACGGCCAAGGGGTACCAGCGCACGTCCATCTCCGACGTCGTCGCGGAGTCGGGGCTGTCGGCAGGGGCGATCTACGGCCACTACGACGGCAAGCAGGCCCTCTTCGCCGCCGTCGCCGAGGAGGTGCTCTCCCGGCGCGGTGCGGAGATCGAGGACGCCTCGGGCGGGGGGCCACCCTCGCCGCTGACGGTGCTGACCATTCTCACGGGCGGCATGACCCGGGACCTCGAGGACGGCCGCCTCCTCGTGCAGCTGTGGGCGGAGTCCACCGTCGACGAGGTGATCCACGACGTCGTCCAGGAGGTCGTGGGGACGCTCAGGGGCGTCCTGCGCGGCGCGCTGCGCACCTGGTACGCCACGCGGCCCGACCTCGCCCCCGACGGCCCGGACGCGGCCGCCGAGCTCCTGCTGCCCGTGATGCTCGGCCTCGGGCAGGGGTTCCTCATGCAGCGGGCGATGCTCGACGACTTCGACCCCGAGCGGTACCTCGCCGCCGCTGCGGCCGTGCTGCCCGCCTGAGCACGCCGGGCGCGGATCGGGTCGCGGCGTCGGTCTATCCTTGACGGTCGGCACCCGGTGCGGGCGCCGACAGCCGACCCTCGACGAGACGGAGCGCGACGCGTGCAGGTGTTCACGGACCTGGACCAGGTCCCCGGCGGCTTCGGCCCGTCGGTCGTCACGATCGGCAACTTCGACGGCGTCCACCGCGGCCACCAGGCCGTGCTGGCCCGCCTCGTGGGGCTCGCCCACGCCGACGACCGGCTCGCGGTGGCGCTGACGTTCGACCCGCACCCCGCGCAGGTGCACCGCCCCGAGACGGCGCCCGAGCTGCTGACCGGGCTCTCCGACCGGCTCGACCTGATGGCACGTGCGGGCCTGGACGCCGTCCTCGTCGTCCCGTACACGCTCGACCTCGCCGCGCAGACGCCGGAGGAGTTCGTCACCCGCTACCTGGTCGACGGTCTCGGTGCGCGCACCGTCGTCGTGGGGCACGACGTCCGGTTCGGCAAGGGCAACGCCGGCACGCTGGCCACGATGGTGGAGCTCGGCGGCACGCACGGCTTCGAGGTCGTGGCCGTGGACGACGTCGGCGAGTGCGCCCCCGGCAGCGCCGGCGCGCGCGAGCGCTGGTCGTCGTCGGCGGCGCGCGCCCTGCTCGCCGAGGGCGACGTGGCGCAGGCGGCCGAGGTGCTCGGCCGGCCCCACCGCGTGCGCGGCACCGTGGTGCACGGGGACGCGCGCGGGCGCGAGCTCGGCTTCCCGACGGCGAACCTCGGGCACGCCGAGGGCATGGTCCCCGCCGACGGCGTGTACGCCGGCCGCCTGCTGCGGCCCCGGCTCGCGCAGGCGGAGCCGGGCCACCCCGACGCCGACCTGCCCGCCGCCATCTCCGTGGGCACCAACCCGACGTTCGACGGCGTGGAGCGCCGCGTCGAGGCGTACGTGCTCGACCGCGACGACCTCGACCTGTACGGGGAGACCGTCGTGCTGGAGCTGGTCGAGCGCCTGCGCCCGACGCTGCGCTTCGACGGCATCGAGCCGCTGATCGAGCAGATGCACGCCGACGTCGCCCAGGCGCGCGAGCTCCTGCGCTGACCTGCCCGGACCTCGGGAGCGGGTGAAACCGCGCGCGGTCGGTCACAGGGACGGGCGCGGACCCTCCTTCCTGGCGTGACGGACCGGGCGCCGCCCGGTCCGTGGGCCGCGGTGGTACCGCGGACCCGTCGCGGCGCGCCATCGTCCTCCCTGATCGTGGCGGTGGTCGCGTCGCAGCGCGCCGTCCCGGGCCGCCGCCCTCCCTGTTCCACGACGACGGCCCGGGGCCCGCCCCGCGCCGGTCGCGCCGGCGCCCGCACCTGCCGAGAGAGGCGGAGCCATGACGGCTCAGGAGACCACCGAGAACGCAGCCCCCGCACCGGAACCGGATCTCAACTCCACGCCGGTGGGCCGCACCGTGCGCAGCGTCAGGCACGGCGGGAGCGTGCGGCCGAGGCCGCGCCCCCGGCCGGACCCGCACCCGCCGACGTCGCCGGCCCCGCTCCTGCACGACACGGAGCTGGCGGTGCTCCGTGACATCATCGACGGCCGGTTCAACGCGACGACGTCGTTCGACTACCTCTTCCGCGACCTGCGCGGCCGGTTCCCCGCCGCGCACCTGCCGATCGCGGACGACGCCGCCCCCGGCGAGGGCCCGGTCTCGAACGAGCGGGTGACGGCCATGGTCGCGGCGCTGAAAAAGCTGGGCGCCGCCATGGTCGAGCCCGGTGGTCCGCCGAACCCGGACCTGGACTCGACGATCCCTGCGGTCTACACGTACTGGGGGCAGTTCATCGACCACGACATCACGCTCAACACGAACGGCCCCGACAACCCGCCCGCCGCCGACGACCCGCCGCGGGCCGGCGACCTCGTGCTGGGCGACATCGTGAGCGACCCGTTCACGGTGTTCCCGCCGGAGACCGTCGTCGCGAGCCTGCACAACGGGCGCCACCCGTTCCTCAACCTCGACAGCCTGTACGGCAGCGGCCCCCGGTTCCCCGGCGAGCCGGGCCGCAGGACGACGCGCAGCGAGGCGGCGTACGCGACCGGCGACCCCGCGAAGCTGGCCCTCGGCCGCGTGGCGACCGACCCGGTCCCCGGGTTCGACCTGGTCGCGCCGGGCGACGACGCGCAGCGTGACCTGCCGCGGTTCACCGTCGAGGAGGTCGAGGCGCTGACGGCCGACCCGGCGGAGCGTCCGGTGCCGGGGACCGCCAAGATCCCGGACGGCCGCAACGACGAGAACCTCGTCGTCGCCCAGTTCCACCTGGGACACATCCGGTTCCACAACGCCGTCGTCGACCGGGTCCGGGAGATCGAGCCGTGGCTCACGGTGGACGACCGCGCCGTCTTCGACCGTGCGCAGCAGCTGGTGCGCTGGCACTACCAGTGGCTCGTCGTCCACGACTACCTGCGCACGCTCACCAAGCCCGGGGTCCTCGACGAGGTGCTCGTGGAGCCGTCGTTGCTGTTCCGGCCGCGCCGGCCGGTGGCGATGCCGCTCGAGTTCGCGGTGGCGGCATTCCGGTTCGGGCACTCGATGGTGCGCAACGGGTACGACTTCAACCTCAACTTCGGTCGCGGCGACCAGCCGGCGACACCTCCGAAGGCGGCGTTCGCGAGCCTGGTCCAGCTCTTCGAGTTCACCGGCGGCGGCTCGATCAACCCCGACGGCTTCGGGGACGCGCTGCCGTCGAACTGGCCGATCGACTGGGCGCGGTTCGTCGACAAGGGCGACCCGGACCGCAGGCGTTCGGCGACGAAGATCGACCCGTTCCTCGCGAACGGCCTGTCGACCATGCTCAAGGAGGGCAACGACGCGGGCCTGGACCCGGGCGTCCAGGCGCTGCTCAAGCAGCTCGCGCAGCGCAACCTGCTGCGGGGCTACTGGCTCTCCCTGCCGACGGGGGAGGCCGTGGCCCGGGCGCTGCACGCCACGCCGCTGAGCGCCGAGCAGCTGACGCGCGACGCGGGCCAGGACGTCAAGGACGCGCTCGCGGAGCTGGGCGGCACGCCGCTGTGGTACTACGTCCTCAAGGAGGCCGAGGTCCAGGGCAACGGGAACTTCCTCGGCGACGTCGGGAGCCGGATCCTGTGCGAGACGTTCGTCTACCTGCTGAAGAAGGACGAGGACTCCTACGTCAACCACGGCTGGACGCCGGCGGACGGCGTGCGCGTCGACGGCGGGAAGATGATCACGACGATCTCCGACCTGCTGCGCTTCGCGGGGGTGCTCGCCATGGACGACGGCACCTTCCGGCAGGTGGCCGACCGCCCCGCCGGCCAGGACGGGGACGCCTGAGCGCCCGCGCGCGAAACCTGCGCACGGACGTGTCGAGCGGCACGTCGCCCCCGCCCGGTCTCGGGGCGGGGGCGATGCCGTGCGCTGGTAGCATGGTGGGGCCGTACGAACGGCCGCGGATCCAGAGCGCCCCGGTGAACGAGTCCCGGAGCACCGCGCAACGACACCGAAGGAGAGCCATGCCGCTCGACGCTGCCACCAAGCAGTCCATCATCACCGAGTACGCCACTCACGAGGGCGACACCGGCTCGCCCGAGGTGCAGATCGCGCTCCTCACGCAGCGCATCAACGACCTGAACGAGCACCTCAAGGAGCACAAGCACGACCACCACTCGCGTCGTGGCCTGCTGCTCCTCGTCGGCCAGCGCCGCCGCCTGCAGGCCTACCTGCAGAAGGTCGACATCGAGCGCTACCGCGCGCTGATCCAGCGCCTCGGCCTGCGCCGCTGACTCTGCCGACCAGCCCGGTCACCCTCGCGGGGGCCGGGCTGGTCTGGTGTGATGTCCCTGTCATAACCACCATCGCGCCGCCGGATCCTCGTCCGGTCCTCGGTAGTGGCCTCCCGAACCGTCCGGCCCGCGGCCGGGCCCGGCTCCGTGGGCCTCGATCGAAGACCGCCGAGCCGCGGCGGCGCCCTCGAGATCAAGGAGGGCACCCGTGGAGGGTCCCGAGATCCAGTTCGCCGAGGCCGTCATCGACAACGGCCGCTTCGGCACCCGCACCGTCCGCTTCGAGACGGGCCGCCTCGCCCGCCAGGCCGCCGGCTCGGTGGCCGCGTACCTGGACGGCGAGACGATGCTGCTGTCGGCCACGACGGCCGGCAAGCACCCCAAGGACCAGTTCGACTTCTTCCCGCTGACGGTGGACGTCGAGGAGCGGCAGTACGCCGCCGGCAAGATCCCCGGCTCGTTCTTCCGCCGCGAGGGTCGCCCCTCGACCGAGGCGATCCTGGCCTGCCGCCTCATCGACCGCCCGCTGCGCCCGCTGTTCGTCAAGGGCCTGCGCAACGAGGTCCAGGTCGTCATCGACGTCCTGGCCATCCACCCCGACGACGCCTACGACGTGCTGGCGATCAACGCCGCGTCGGCGTCCACGCAGATCTCCGGCCTGCCGTTCTCCGGCCCGGTCGCCGGTGTGCGCGTCGCGCTGATCGACGGCCAGTGGGTCGCGTTCCCGAAGTACTCGGACCTCGAGCGCGCCGTCTTCAACATGGTCGTGGCCGGCCGCATCGTGGGCGACGACGTCGCCATCGCGATGATCGAGGCCGAGGCGACCGACGACGCCTGGAAGCTCATCAAGACCGAGGGTGTCGCCGCGCCGACCGAGGAGGTCGTCGCCCAGGGCATCGAGGCGTCGAAGCCGTTCCTCAAGGCCCTCTGCGAGGCGCAGGCCTCGCTCGCCGCCCAGGCGGCCAAGGAGGTCAAGGACTACCCGGTCTTCCTCGACTACCAGGACGACGCGTTCGCCGCCGTCGAGGACGAGGTCTCCACGACGCTGCGCGACGCGCTCGCGATCGCGGACAAGCAGGACCGCGAGAACCGTCTCGACGAGCTCAAGGAGGGCCTGCTCGGTGCGCTCGGCGAGCGCTTCGAGGGCCGCGAGAAGGAGCTGTCGGCCGCGTACCGCGCGCTGCAGAAGAAGCTCATCCGCCAGCGCGTCCTCACCGACGGTGTGCGCATCGACGGTCGTGGGCTCGCGGACATCCGCACCCTGTCGGCCGAGGTCGAGGTCATCCCGCGCGTGCACGGCTCCGCCCTGTTCGAGCGCGGCGAGACCCAGATCCTGGGCGTCACCACGCTGAACATGCTGCGCATGGAGCAGCAGATCGACTCGCTCGGGCCGGTCACGCGCAAGCGCTACATGCACAACTACAACTTCCCGCCGTTCTCCACGGGCGAGACGGGCCGCGTCGGCAGCCCGAAGCGCCGCGAGATCGGTCACGGCGCGCTGGCCGAGCGGGCCCTCGTGCCCGTGCTGCCGTCGCGCGAGGAGTTCCCCTACGCGATCCGCCAGGTCTCCGAGGCGCTGGGGTCGAACGGCTCCACGTCGATGGGCTCCGTCTGCGCCTCGACGCTGTCGCTGCTCAACGCGGGCGTGCCGCTGAAGGCGCCGGTCGCGGGCATCGCGATGGGCCTCATCTCCGACACGGTCGACGGTGAGACCCGCTACGCGGCCCTGACCGACATCCTGGGCGCGGAGGACGCGTTCGGCGACATGGACTTCAAGGTCGCCGGCACCAGCGAGTTCGTCACGGCCATCCAGCTCGACACCAAGCTCGACGGCATCCCGGCGTCGGTCCTGGCCGGCGCGCTGACCCAGGCCCGCGACGCGCGCCTGACCATCCTCGAGGTGCTCGCCGAGGCGATCGACGTGCCCGACGAGATGTCCCCGAACGCCCCGCGCGTCATCTCCGTGAAGGTGCCGGTCGACAAGATCGGCGAGGTCATCGGGCCCAAGGGCAAGATGATCAACCAGATCCAGGAGGAGACGGGCGCGGACATCTCCATCGAGGACGACGGCACCGTCTACATCGGCGCCACCGACGGCCCCTCGGCCGAGGCCGCCCGCGCGGCGATCAACGCGATCGCCAACCCGCACGTCCCCGAGGTGGGCGAGCGCTTCGTCGGCACCGTCGTCAAGACGACGTCGTTCGGCGCGTTCATCTCCCTCTCGCCGGGCAAGGACGGTCTGCTGCACATCAGCCAGATCCGCAAGCTCGTGGGCGGCAAGCGCGTCGAGAACGTCGACGACGTGCTGTCCGTGGGCCAGAAGGTCCAGGTCGAGATCGGTGAGATCGACCCGCGCGGCAAGCTCTCGCTCGTCGCCGTGACCGAGGACGAGAAGGCCGACGAGGCCGCCGAGCCCGCCGCCGACGCCCCTGCGGAGGCCTGACGCTCTGATGTCCTGGCACCTCCCGCTCGTCCCCGCGGGCGAGCCCGGTGCCGACCTGACCGCCGGGCAGGACGGTGCGACGATCCGTCGCACCGTCCTGCCCGGCGGTGTTCGTGTGCTCACCGAGTCGATGCCGGGCCTGCGCTCGGCCACGGTGGGCGCCTGGGTCGGCGTCGGCTCCCGCGACGAGACCGACGGCCACTTCGGCTCCACGCACTTCCTCGAGCACCTGTTGTTCAAGGGCACGCCGCGACGCTCCGCGATGGACATCGCCGAGGCCTTCGACGCCGTCGGCGGCGAGGCCAACGCGGCCACCGGCAAGGAGCACACCTGCTACTACGCGCGCGTGCTCGACGCGGACCTGCCGATGGCGGTCGACGTCATCGCCGACATGGTCACCTCGGCGCGCCTCGACGAGAGCGAGCTCGAGACCGAGCGCGGCGTGATCCTCGAAGAGCTCGCGATGAACGACGACGACCCCGGCGACGTCGTGCACGAGGAGTTCTCCGCCGCCGTGCTCGGCACGCACCCGCTCGGCCGGCCGATCGGCGGCACCCCGGACACGATCCGCGCCGTGCCGCGCGACGCCGTCTGGGAGCACTACCGCTGGCACTACCGGCCCGAGACCCTGGTGGTCTCCGCCGCGGGCGGCGTCGACCACGACGCCCTCGTCGGGCAGGTCGCGGACGCGCTGACCACAGGCGGCTGGGACCTCGCCGCGGGGGCGACCCCGCGCGACCGGCGGCCCACTGCCGCGGACCCCGTCGGCGTCCCCACCGAGGGCGTCGAGCTCACCGTGCGACGCCAGGTGGAGCAGGCGAACGTCATCATCGGGTCCACGGGCCTCGCGGCCACCGACGACCGCCGCTTCACGCTGTCCGTGCTCAACGCCGTCCTGGGCGGCGGCATGTCGTCGCGCCTCTTCCAGGAGGTGCGGGAGCGCCGCGGGCTGGCGTACACCACGTACTCGTTCGCCTCCGGCCACGGCGGGATCGGCACCTTCGGCCTGTACGCGGGCTGCTCGCCCGCCAAGGTCGACCAGGTCACCGAGCTGCTCGTCGCCGAGCTGGAGCGCATGGCCGGCGAGCCGATCACCGCAGCCGAGCTGGAGCGCAGCATCGGCCAGCTCTCCGGCGGGCTCGTCCTGGGCCTGGAGGACTCCGGGTCGCGGATGAGCCGGCTGGGCAAGGCCGAGCTGGTGTACGGCGAGCTGCTGAGCCTCGAGGAGTCGCTGGAGCGCGTCCGCGCCGTGACCGCCGAGGACGTCCGCGAGCTCGCCGCCGACCTCGCCGCGCGGCCGCGGTCCGTGGTCCGCGTGGGGCCCTTCGGCGACTGACGAACTACCAGATCGGAGACCGGATCCATGAGCAGAACCCTCAAGGTGGCCGTGCTCGGCGCGGCGGGGCGCATGGGCGCCACCGTGTGCCGGGCGGTCGAGGAGGCGGCGGACCTCGAGCTCGTCGCGCGCCTCGACGCGGGTGACGCGGTGGACGCCGACGCCCTGGCGGGCGCCGACGTCGCGATCGACTTCACCGTGCCCGCGGCCACGGAGGCGAACGTGCACGCCGTGCTGGACGCGGGTGCGCACGTCGTCGTCGGCACCACGGGGTGGGACGACGCCTCGCGCGGGCGCGTCGTCGAGCACCTCGAGCGTGTCAACGCGGCCCGGGAGGGCGAGGACGGGCTCGGCGTGCTCATCGCGCCGAACTTCGGGCTGTCCGCCGTGCTCGCGATGACGTTCGCGGCCAAGGCGGCGCGGTACTTCGAGTCCGCCGAGGTGATCGAGCTGCACCACCCCGACAAGGTGGACGCCCCCTCGGGCACGGCGCGGCACACGGCCGCGGCCGTCGCGCGGGCGCGGTCCGAGGCCGGCCTGGGTGCGATGCCCGACGCGACCGAGTCGGGCATCGAGGCGCGCGGGGCCGACGTCGACGGGGTGCGCGTGCACGCCGTCCGGCTGCGCGGCCTCGTGGCGCACGAGGAGATCCTGTTCGGCAACGTGGGCGAGCAGCTGGTGATCCGGCAGGACTCGTTCGACCGGGTGTCGTTCATGCCCGGTGTGCTGCTCGCCGTGCGCGAGGTCGTCTCCCGGCCCGGGCTGACCGTGGGCCTCGAGAACGTGCTGGACCTGTCGTGAGCGACGCGCCGCGCCGGCGGCTGCCGCGGGGGCTCGCGGGGGCGGTCGCCGTCACCGCGCTGCTCGCGCTGTACATCTGGCAGATCGCCGGGCGCGGCGTCTCGATGATCGGCACCGGGGAGCCCGTGCTGATCGCGATCGGCCTGGCCGTGCTCGTCATCCCGCTCCTCGTCATCGTGCTGATCGCGCGCGAGTACCGGCTGGCGACGCGGGTGCAGCACATGGCCGACGTGCTCGCGGCCGCGGGCGAGCTGCCGGTGGACGACCTGCCGCGCTCGCCCGGGGGCCGGGTGGACCGGGCGGCCGCCGACGCCGCGTTCGAGGAGCGCCGCGAGGCGGTGGAGCGCGACCCGGACGACTGGAAGGCCTGGTACCACCTGGCGTTCGCCTACGACGCGGCGGGCGACCGCCGTCGGGCCCGCGAGACGCTGCGCAAGGCGTCCTCGATGTTCAGACCGGCCGCGACGTCCTGACGCGGCCGCCTGCCGGCGGGCCCAGCGGCGTCAGCCGCGCCCAGCAGTAGAGCCCGTGGCGCACCTGCCGGGCGCGGTCGGCCAGACCGCCGAGCGCGACGAGGGCCGGCGCGAACCGGTCGGCGGGCACCGCCGCGCCGGTGACCGTCGGCCACGAGCGCGCGACGGCGGCCAGCCGGTCCGGGGACGCGGCGGCCAGGGCGTCCGCGAGCTCGTCCGAGACGGCCACCACCCAGGGGCCCTCGTCCGCACCGTCCACGAGGGCGCCGTGCCGCGGGTGGGCCGTGACCTCCGCGTAGGGCCGCGCGCACAACGCCTCCGCGACGCGCCCCAGCATGACGAAGGGCTCCACCGCGGGCAGCCGCACGGTGTCGAAGAGGGGCCGGCCCGAGCCCCGCGCCAGGACGGACGGGCCCGCCTCCTGGTGCACCACCGTGGCGGCGACGGCGTCGGTGGGCGCCGCGAAGTAGTCGGTCACGAGCGGCGCGGCCCCGGGGATTCCCATGCCGCCACGGTCGCACCGCGCTGCTACGGGCGCGTCACGGCGTCGTGACGGCTCGGGAACGGCTCGTCGGAAACGGGCGACGCGCGCCGCCTACGACGACGCGTCGCGGGGGAACGCCTGGCGGGCGACGAGCACCGCGACGAGCGCGACGGCGACGATCGCGGCCCCGGTCAGCGCCAGGGCGCGCGGCCCCGGACCGGCGACCACCGCCGCGCCCACGGCCGCGCCGAGCCCGATGCCGAAGTTCGACGTCGCGTTGACGAACGCGCCGGCGACGTCGGGCGTGGCGCCCTGGGTGCGCAGGGCTGCGGCCTGGAACGTGGCCGGGATGGCGCCGAAGGCGGCGAGCCAGACCCCCGCGGCCACGAGCACGCCGGCCGTGCCCGGGAGCGCGAGGGCGAGGGCGACCAGGGAGAGGGCGATCGCGCCCATCGCGACGATCGTCAGCGCGCGCGGGCTGCGGTCGAGGTAGCGGGCCGCGCCCCACAGGCCGACGAGGCCGAGCGCGCCGAACACCAGGAGCGCGGGCCCGACGGCGGGCTCGGACAGCCCGGCGGCCAGGAGCAGCACCGAGATGTACGTGTACACGGTGTACTGCCCGCCGAAGAGCACCGTGTTGGTGCCCACGACCAGCCCGAGCCGGGCGCGCCCCCTGCGTGCTGCCGCGGCGTCGCGCGGGGCGGCGGGCTCGACCGCGACCGAGGGGAGCAGTCGGGCCACGAGCAGGGCGGTCACGGCGCAGACCATGGCCAGCACCCCGAACGACCAGCGCCAGCCCACGGCGGCCCCGAGGGACGTGGACAGCGGGACGCCGAGCACGAAGCCGAGGGTGCCGCCCGCGGTGACCAGCGTGAGGGCACGGCCGGTGTACAGGGGGCTGACCAGGCGCGCGGCGTAGGCGATCGACACGGAGAAGAACACCGCGTGCCCCAGCCCGCCCAGCACCCGAGCGCCCGCCACGACGGCGTGCGAGGGCGCGACGGCGACCAGCAGGTTGCTCGCCGCGTAGGTCGCGAGCGTGGCGAGGAGCAGGGGCTTGCGGGCGAGCGTGCGGGTCGCGACCGTGAGCGGCACCGCGCAGGCGGCGACGACGAACGCGTAGACCGTGACGAGCAGCCCCGCCGTCGACTCCGTGACGCCCACGCCGCGCGCGGCCTGCGGCAGCAGGCCCACCGGCAGCACCTCGGTGGTGATGGCGACGAAGTTGGCGACGCCGAGGACGGCGATCCCTGCGGCGGCGTCCCGGACGGTGCGGACGGGGGCCGGCGAGGAAGACGTCACTGCCTCATCCTCCCATCGGTGCTGCCCTGGTGATGCGTGCACGGGACGCGCCGCGATGTTCCAGCGGCGCGTCCCGTTGCCACGCGTCAGAGGGTCAGCCCGTGACCGAACCGGAACAGCGGGTCGGCGGTGTCGAACGGCACGTCCTCGCGGGACGCCTCGACGGCGGCCGTCGAGCGGGGCAGGTCGAACGGGAGGCGGCCCTCGGCGGGCACGGCGCCGGTGAGGGCGTCGAGCAGCGCCGGCGTGGAGGCCCCGAAGTTCGCGACCAGCGACCCGCTCTCGCCCAGCGACTCGAGCACCGGCGCGAGGATCGCGGGCCGGTCGAGGTAGACGTCGACGACGGTCGGCACCTGGGCGGCGACCTCCGCCACGCGCGCGACGACCTCCGCGGGGAAGTCCAGCGAGCCGGCGTGGAAGAAGCCCTCGAAGCCGGGGCCGCGGTCCTCGTACGGCGCCTTGAGGCGCAGCAGCGCGACGTCGGCCTCGCCGGGGGAGGCAACGAGGGTCGCGCCCTCGAGCCCGTCGACGACGTCGGCGGCGCCCTCCACGAACACGCGCAGGCCGCGGGCCAGGGGGAGGTGGGCCGCACCGTCGGCCGCGGACGCGAGCGGGGTCACGGACCGCGACTGGGCGCGCCGCCCCGCGGCCACGAGGTCCGCGTGCCCGACGACGGACGCCGCGGCGTCGGGGTCGACGTAGCGGGCGTCGTCGAACAGGCCGAGCTCGAACTTCTCGCGCAGCAGGCGGGCGACGGACTCGTCCACCCGGGCCTCGGTGACGCGGCCCGCGCGCACCAGCTCCACGACGAGCTCGGGGCAGGCCTCGCCGCCGAGCTGGTCGGCGCCCGCGGCGAGGATCTTCTCGAGCCGGTCGACCGGCGCCAGGTGCTCGACGCCCCAGGCGCGGGCGGGGAACGTCTGGCCCATGATGTCGGCGTCGGACACCAGGCCCCAGTCCGTGCAGACGACCCCGTCGAAGCCGAGCTCGTCGCGCAGCAGGCGCGTGAGGATCTGCCGGTTGAAGCCGAAGCCGACCGGCTCCACCGTCTCGGGCCCGTCGCCGAGGTCGGCCTCGAGGTCCACCGGCATGCCGTAGTACGGCATCATCTGCCGCGTGCCGGCCGAGAGCAGCGCCTTGAAGGGCTCCAGGTGCTCGGCGAACCGGCCGCCGGGGTACACCTGCTCGCGGCCGTAGGCGAAGTGTGGGTCCTCGCCGTCCTGCTGCGGGCCGCCGCCGGGGAAGTGCTTGGTCATCGTCGAGACGGAGCGCTCGCCGAACGTGCCGGGCAGGCCGGCCTCGCGGGCGACGTCCCCGGTGGCCTGGAAGCCGCGCACGTACGCGGCGCCCATGCGGCCGGTGAGCTCGGCGTCCTCGCCGAAGGTGCCGTTCGCGCGGGCCCAGCGGGGCTCGGTGGCGAGGTCGACCTGCGGGTGCAGCGCGGTGCGGATGCCGACGGCGAGGTACTCGCGACGGGCGGCGTCGGCGTGCTCCTCGACGAGGCGCTCGTCGCGGGTGGCGGCGAGGCCGAGGGTCTCGGGCCACTGGGAGAACGGACCGGACAGCAGCGCGGTGCCGGGGTTGTCGGTGAACGCGTGCCGCGGGTCGGTGGACACCGTCACGGGGATGCCGAGGCGGGTGGACGCGGCGAGCTCCTGGAGCCGGTTGTGCCAGAGCGCGAACTCGCGCGCCGTCGGCGGGGCCATGAGCACGTTGAAGTGCGTCATCTGGCGCTTCACGACCATGTCGGTGGTCGCGGGCACGCCCATCGCGGACGGGCCCTCGGACAGCGCGCCGGCCTCGCCCACCTCGATCATGGTCTGGAAGAGCTGGCCGGCCTTCTCCTCGAGCGTCATGCGTCCGAGCAGGTCGTCGACGCGCTCGGCGACGGGGCGCGACGCGTCGCGGTACGGGGCGTCGGCGGGGGCTGGCGTGTCGGCGGCGCCGGTTCGTGCGGTCATCAGCGGGCTCCTCGGATGAACAGGGTGGCCACGGCGCCGAGGGCGACGATGACCGCGGAGACGGCGAACAGGGCGGTGTAGTTGCTGCCGCCGGCGCCGATGGCGAGGAACGCCGGGGCGAGGGCCGGGGCCACGGACTGCGGCAGCGCGTTGGCGATGTTGAACACGCCCATGTTCTTGGCGGCCTCGGTCTCGGCGTTCGGCAGCACGTCGGTGACGAGCGCGAGGTCGACGGCGAAGTAGGCGCCGAGGCCGGCGCCGAACAGCGAGGCGCCCAGGTAGAGCATGCTCGGGCCCTGCACCAGGGCGAACGTCAGCAGGCCGGCGCCGGCGAGCAGGGTGGCGACGACGACGAAGACCTTGCGGCGGCCCGTCCGGTCGGACAGCACGCCGCCCACGAGGGAGGCCACCACCATGACCACGGCCTGCACGACCATGAGCCGCAGCTGCCAGCTGAGCGCGGTGGCGTTGTCGAAGCCGAACCGGTCGATGAGGAAGTACAGCTGGTAGGTGTTGTAGAGCGCGAAACCGAACAGCATGAGGAAGCGGCCGAGGAAGGTCCACGCGAAGTCGGGGTGCCGGCGCGGCGACACCCAGAAGCCCTTGAGGAACGCGCCGAGGCGGAACGGGGCGACGTCGGCCGGGTCGAGGTGGCGGTCCTTGAGGACGGCCACGAGGGCGAGCACGCCGACGACGGCCAGGAACGTGGGGACGAGGAAGATCCAGATCTCGTTCGCCCCGGCGGCGGTGAAGCCGAAGGCGAGGGCGATGCCGACCAGCGGCGCGAGCTGCTGCGCCATGCCGAGCAGGCTGGAGACGCGGGCGCGCTGGTGCTCGGCGACCTGGTCGGGCAGCAGCGCCTGGAGCGCGGCCTGGGTGCCGTTCATCGCGGCCTGCGTGATCGCCCAGCCGATCACGACCAGCCAGATCGCCGGCGCGAACGCGATGAGCAGGAGGCCGACGGCGCCGAGCAGCACGCCCCACAGCAGCCAGGGCCGCCGCATGCCGAGCCGCGACGTCGTGCGGTCCGACAGGGCGCCCGCGACGGGGTTGGCGACGAAGGCGAAGAACGCCCCGACGCCGGTGACGAGCGCGAGGTTGGTGGCGCGGGTCTCGGGCGTGGACAGGGCGTCGACCTTGAGCGCCAGCGTGCTGACCACGGGGGTGAGCACCGCGATGTAGAGCGCGAAGAACGCGAGGACGTAGGCGACGACCGTCCCCGTGCCGGCGGCGGCGCGGCCGGCCTCCGGGACGGGGGTCGGGGACGCGGGGGAATGGCCGGCCGGTGCGGGGGCCTGAACGTCTGCCATGGACGACTCCTGATTCTCTGCCGGGCCCGCCGTCGGACCCGCCTGGCGACCAATGCCTACCGCTTGGTCGGAAAGTGAGGCTACCGCATGGTAGGTATTGGTGCCAAGAGTCCTGGTGGGGAACGCGCGGGCGGACCGCCCCGTCGGACGAGCGGGGAGATCGAGGGGAGAATGGTCGACGTGAGCGACACGACGATCGAGGACGAGGCCACGCCCCGCCGGGGGTACGCGAAGGGCCGGGCCAAGCGCGAGGAGATCCTGCAGGCGGCGATCGTCGCCTTCGGGGAGGTCGGGTACCACGGGGCGTCGCTGCGGGAGATCGCCGCGCGCGTCGGCATCTCCCACCCCGGTCTGCTCCACCACTTCCCGACCAAGGCGGCGCTGCTCGAGGCGGTGCTGGAGCACCGCGACGCGGTGGACTTCGCGGACTTCGACACCGACGTCGCGCAGGGACGCACGATGTTCGAGGCGCTGGTGCGCCTCGTGCAGCGCAACGGGCTGCGGCGGCCCGTCGTCGAGGTCTTCTCCGGCCTGGCGGCGGAGGCCACGTCCACCGATCACCCGGCGCACGAGTACTTTGCGCGGCGGTACGCGGACACGGTCGAGCGGGTCAGGGGCGAGCTCGCGCGGCACGCGGACGAGGGCCGGCTGCGCGAGGGCGTCGACCCGGCGGTCGCCGCGCGCACGGTCGTGGCGCTCATGGACGGGCTGCAGGTGCAGTGGCTGTACTCGCTCGAGCGGCCCCGCGCCGAGCGGATCGACATGGCCGCGGACCTGCGCGCCTACCTCGACCTGATCGTCGTCGACCCCGCCCCCTGACCGCCCGGCACCGGCGACGGTTCGGATCGCGTTCGCTATCGACGTGATGACGAACGGGGTCCGAACCGTCGGCGGGACGGGCGCGGTCTCAGTGGTGGTTCGAGGAAGCGACCAGCTGCGCGAGGGACGTGCGGTCGAAGCCGGCCAGACCGAAGTCGGCGATGACCGCGAGCGGCATGTCCGTGGCCATGGCCAGCAGGCCCGGGTCGACCGGCGCGCCGTCGAGGGCGCCGCGCACCACGGGCCCGGCCACCGGGTGCTCGAGCGCCTCGCCGAGCGTCGACAGCTCGTGCAGCGGGAGGCTGACGTCCTCGCCGTCGACGTCGATCACCAGCTCGGCGCGCAGGTCGCGGGACGACGCGCCCACGGCGATGCGGAACTCGCCGCCCTCCAGCGCCCAGCGGCGCAGCACGGGGTGCCAGTAGGACAGGTCGCGGGCGTCGAGGTCGAACGTCACGACCTGCGACGCGCCCGGCTCGAGGTGCACCTTGGCGAACGCCTTGAGCTCCCGCTCGGGGCGCTGCACCTGGGCCTGCGGGTCGCCGACGTACACCTGGACGACCTCGGACCCGGCGACGGCGCCGGTGTTGGTGACGCGCACCGCGACCCGCACGCGGGAGTCCGCGCCGGAACCGGTCGCCTCGGCCGTCGCGTCGTCGTAGGCGAACGTCGTGTACGACAGGCCGTGCCCGAACGGGTAGGCGACGTCGACCTTGCGGGCGTCGTACCAGCGGTAGCCCACCAGCACGCCCTCGCCGTAGCGGACGTGCCCGAGCTCGCCCGGGAAGTTCCCGAAGGCGGGGGTGTCCTCGAGGCGCAGCGGCAGGGTCTCGGTGAGCTTGCCGGACGGCGTGACGGCGCCGGTGAGCACGTCGGAGACGGCGGAGCCGCCGGCCTGCCCGCCCAGCCAGCCGGTGAGCAGCGCCGGGGCGGCGTCCTGCCACGGCGCCACGGAGATCGCGGAGCCGCCGGCGAGCACCACGACGACCCGCGGGTTCGCCGCCGCGACGGCGCGCAGCAGCGCCACCTGGTCGGCGGGCAGGTCGAGGTGGTCGCGGTCGTAGCCCTCCGACTCGTACGCGGCGGGCAGGCCGAGGAACACGAGCACGGTGCGCGCCCCGCGCGCCGCCTCGACGGCCTCGGCGACCAGGGCCTCGGGGGAGCGGTCGTCGGCCGGGCCCTCGGCGAGGGAATAGCCGGGGGCGAACGGGAGGTCGGCGCCGGCGGCCGCCCCCAGCGCGGTGAGCGCGTCGTCGAGGCGGGTCGGGTTGACCTGCGAGGACCCGGCGCCCTGGTAGCGCGGGGTCCGGGCGAGCTCGCCGACGACGGCGACGCCCGCGAGGGCGTCGGGCGTCAGGGGGAGGAGGGGCGCGCCGTCGACCGGGGCGTTCTTGAGCAGCACGGTGCCCGCGGCCGCGGCCTCGCGGGCGAGCGCGTGATGGGCGTCGACGTCGAACGACCCGGGCGCCCCGGCGGCCGGCAGCGACCGGGCGACGAGGTGCAGGACGCGGCGGGCGGCCGCGTCGACCTGGGCCTCGTCGAGCTCGCCGTCGCGCACCGCGGCGACGACCTCGGCGTCGGTGCGCCCGCCGGACGACGGCATCTCCAGGTCGAGGCCGGCGGCGACCCCGGCGACGCGGTCGCGCACGGCGCCCCAGTCGGACACGACGAGGCCCTCGAAGCCCCACTCGTCGCGCAGCACCGTGGTGAGCAGCCAGTCGTGCTGCGAGGCGTAGACGTCGTTCACCTTGTTGTAGGCGCACATGACGGTCCAGGGCTGCGCCTTCGTGACGACGCGCTCGAAGGCGGGCAGGTAGATCTCCCGCAGCGTGCGCTCGTCGACGTCGGCCGACACGCGCATGCGGTCGGCCTCCTGGTTGTTGGCGGCGAAGTGCTTGAGCGACGTGCCGACGCCGAGGGACTGGATGCCCTGGACCAGGGCCGTCGCGAGGTCGCCGGCCACGACCGGGTCCTCGGAGAAGTACTCGAAGTTGCGGCCGCACAGCGGCGACCGCTTGATGTTCACGCCCGGGCCGAGGAGGACCGCGACGTCGTTCGCACGGGTCTCCCGGCCGAGTGCCTCGCCGACCCGGCGCAGCAGGCCGGCGTCCCAGCTGGACCCGAGCGCGGCGGCGGTGGGGAAGCAGGTGGCGGGCACGCTGTTGCCGAGGCCGAGGTGGTCCGCGTTCTCGTCCTGCTTGCGCAGGCCGTGCGGGCCGTCGGTGACCATGACCGACGGGACGACGGTCTGTCCGTCGCGCTCGACCGGCTGCGTGTGCCAGAAGTCGACGCCGGAGAGCAGGGAGGCCTTCTCCTCGAGCGTCAGCCCGGCGAGCACGCGCTCGACGTCGAACGGGTGGGCAGGGTGCTCGGGGGCACCGTCCGCCGCGGTAGGCACGGTGGCGGGCACGGTGGCGGGCACGGTCTGGTCGAGGGTCACGGGGGCGCTCCTGGGGTCGACGACGGGCAACCCCTGCAGCGTAGCAAGAAACCTACCGTACGGTAGGGAAAGTGGGAGTCGGCCTCAGATGGCGGCGGACCAGCGCCGCTCGACGACGTCGCGCACGCCGGTCGCGAGGGTGCGGGACGTGCCGTCCGGGCCCAGGCCGGCCGAGGAGAGGAAGCGCTCGCGCGCGGAGTCGTCGTCGAGCACCCAGGTGACGACCTGCTCGGAGCCGTCGGTACGGAGCCGGTCGACTGCGGCGGACAGCAGCCGCGAGCCGTGCCCGCCGCGCTGGTGGCGCGGCTCCACCTCGAGCGCCACGAGCTGGCCGGGGCCCACCGCCGCGAAGCCGACGATCTCCGGCCCGTCGAGGGCGACGAGCACGGCGAAGCCGGGGCCCGGGGGAGCGGTGATCGCGCGCCCCCACCGCTCGCGCATGGTGTCGGTGTCGAGCGCGTCGACGACGCCGTCGCCCAGCGCCACCTCGTGCGTCGCGCGCCACGCCGACACCTGGACGCGCGTGACCGCGTCCTCGTCGCCGGGGACCGCCGGGCGGACCGAGACGTCGGCCGTCTCGCGGAAGAGTGCCATCGGGCCACCCTAGTGACCGGTCGCCCGGCCCGGGGACGTCAGCCCCAGCCGATGGCCCGCAGCCCCGCCGCGGTGGCGGCGGCGAGCAGGACCACGACGATGAACGGTGCCCGCAGCGCGAGGGCGATCGCGGCGACGGCAAGCGCCGGGACGCGGGCGTCGACGACGAGGGCCTGCCCGTCGGCGAACGTCTGCACCACGACGAGCGACACCAGCAGCGCGACCGTGACGAGGGTCGAGGTGCGCTGCACGCGCTCGGTCGCGAGCCAGTGCTCGGGGACGAGGTGGCCGGCGAGCTTGAGCCCGAAGCTGAGCAGGGAGGCCGCGAGGACGGTCACCCACAGCACGGTGGTGGTCATGCGGTCTCCTTACGGCCGTCCGGGGCGCCCGGCGTCGCGACCACGCCCACGACGATCGCCACGGCCGCGGCGGCCAGGACGGGCACGCCCGCGGGGACGACGGGGATCAGGGCGGCGGTGACGGCGACGGCGAGCGCCGCGACCACCTGCGCGCGCCGGGCCGCGAGGCGCGGCCACACGAGGGCGAGGAACGCGGCCCCGGCGGCGGCGTCGAGCCCCCAGGCGCGCGGGTCGCCCAGCGCGTCGCCGGCGAGCGCGCCCAGCAGCGTGAACGCGTTCCACAGCACGAACACGCCGATCCCGGTCACCCAGAACCCGGCCCGCGTCGCGGCGCGCTCCCGTTGGCCCACGGCCACCGCCGTCGACTCGTCGATCGTGAGCTGCGCGGCAGCGAGGCGCCGCCAGCCGCGCACCTCGAGCAGCGGCGCGACGACGGCGCCGTACAGCGTGTTGCGCACGCCCAGCAGGGTCGACGTGGCGATCGCGGCCACGGGGGAGCCGCCCGCGGCGACGACCCCGATGAGGGCGAACTGCGACCCGCCCGAGAAGAGCAGCAGGCTCAGCGCCATGGTCTGGGGCACGCTGACGCCGGCCACGACCGACAGCGCCCCGAACGAGATGCCGTACAGGCCGGTGGCCACGGCCACGCTGGCCCCCTGCCGGACGGCGGACCGCACCGCCGGGTCGCGCCCCTGTCCACGTGTCACGGCGGTAGGAAATCACGGCGCGCCCCGAGCCGGGAAAACGCCCGACGCTCAGAGCGCCACGTACACCGTCTCGAGGAACTCCTCGAGGCCGGCCTCCCCGCCCTCCCGGCCCAGGCCGGACTGCTTCATGCCGCCGAACGGGGCGCTCGCGTCGGAGACCATGCCGCGGTTGATCCCGATCATCCCGGCGTCGATCTCCGCCCCGACGCGCAGGGCCCGCTCCAAGGACGTCGTGTAGGCGTACGCGGCCAGCCCGTACTCGGTGTCGTTGGCGAGGGCGAACGCCTCGTCGTCGTCACCGAACGCGACGACCGGGGCCACCGGGCCGAAGATCTCCTCACGCACCGCCCGGGCGTCCCGGTCGACGCCGGCGAGCACGGTCGGCTCGAAGAACGTGCCGGGGCCGTCGGGCCGCCCGCCGCCCGTGAGCACCTGAGCGCCGCGGCCCGTGGCGTCGTCGACGAGCTCGGCCACCTTCGCCACGGCCTTCGCGTCGATGAGCGGGCCGACGTCGACGCCCTCGACGTCGCCGCGACCGACGCGCAGGCCCGCGAACCGGTCGGCGAGGCGCCGCGCGAACTCGCGGGCCACGGAGTCGTGCACGAGGAAGCGGTTGGCCGCGACGCACGACTGGCCGGCGTTGCGGAGCTTCGCGACCGTCGCGCCCTCGACGGCGGCGTCGAGGTCCGCGTCGGCGAAGACCACGAACGGCGCGTTGCCGCCGAGCTCCATCGACGTGCGCAGCACCTGGTCGGCCGACTGCTTCAGCAACGTGCGCCCGACGGCGGTGGAGCCGGTGAACGACAGCTTGCGCAGGCGGTCGTCGGCGAGGAGCGGCGCCACGAGGTCCCCCGAGCTCGCCGTCGGCACCACGTTCACGATGCCGGGAGGGAGCCCGCGCTCGGCCGCCTCGGAGCGGATCACCTCCGCCACCAGCATCGTCGTGAGCGGGGTCTGGTGGGCGGGCTTGATCACGACCGGGCAGCCGGCCGCGAGCGCCGGGCCGATCTTGCGCGTCGCCATCGCGATGGGGAAGTTCCACGGCGTGATGAGGAGCGCCGGGCCGACCGGCCGCCGGTGCACGAGCTGCCGGTTCGCGCCGGCGGGGGCGGTGCGCGCCAGGCCCTCGGCCCGGACCGCCTGCTCGGCGTACCAGCGCAGGAAGTCGGCGCCGTACGCGACCTCGGCCCGCGCCTCGGCCAGCGGCTTGCCGCACTCGGCGGTGATGAGGGACGCGACGGCGTCGCTGCGCGCGACGAGCCGCTCGTAGACCGCGCGCAGCAGCTCGGACCGCTCCCGGGGCGCGACGGCGCGCCAGGCCGCCGCCGCGTCGGCGGCGGAGGCGAGCGCGCGCCGGCCGTCCTCGGGGGACGCGTCGGCGACGTCGAACAGCACCTCGCCCGTGGCGGGGTCGGTGACCTCGAACGTCCGCCCGCCCGAGGCCGCGGTCCAGTGACCGTCGGCGAGCATGCCGGTCGGCAGGTGGGCGACGAGCGCGGGGGACAGCGAGCTCATGCCCCGAGTATGCACAGCGCAGGGTCTGCTCGACACGGGGAACGGCAGACCTCGCCCGCGGCCGGTTCGCCGCGACGTTCCCTACGATCGGCGGATGGGTGACGGGCGGGGCGATGGTGTGGTGACGCTGCTGCTGCTCAACGGGCTGCCGGGCGCCGGCAAGTCGACCGTCGCCGGGGCGCTCGCGGCCGGCCGGCCCGGCACGCTCGTCCTCGACGTGGACGTGGTGCGCACGCTGATCTCCGGCGACCCCGCCCTGGCGGCGGAGCCCGCCCGTCGCCTCGCCCTCGACATGGCGCGCTCGCACCTGCGGGCCGGCGCCCACGTCGTCGTCCCGCAGCTCGTGGCGCGGCCCGACCAGGTCGCGCGGTTCGCACTCGCCGCCGCGGACGGCGGCGCGCGGTTCGTGCACGTGATCCTGCGGGTCGCGCCGGCGACGCTCGCGCGTCGGGTGGCGGCCGACCGCGCTGCCGGACGTGCGGCGCAGCGCGCCGACCTGGACGACGCCGCCCGGGACGCCTACGCGGCAGGCCTGCGCGAGGTGCTCCGCACGGCGGCCGCGGTCGAGGTCGACGCCGGCACGGCGGACGTCCACGGCCTGGCGGCGCGGCTGGGGCGCCTGCTCGACGGGTGAGTCCCGTCCGTGGTGCGACGTCGCGCCCGGTACGGTTGACCCCATGACGCTCGCCCCTGCCGCCGCGCGCCCTTTCGGCGCCGTCCTCACCGCGATGGTGACCCCCATGACGCCCTCGGGCGACCTGGACCTGGATGTGGCGGTCAAGGTGGCCAAGCGCCTGGTGGACGACGGTAACGACGGGCTCGTCCTGTCGGGCACGACCGGCGAGTCGCCGACGACGCACGCGCCGGAGAAGGCGGACCTCGTGCGCGCCGTCGTGGACGCCGTCGGCGACCGGGCCTACGTCCTGGCGGGCGCCGGCTCCAACGACACCGTGCACGCCGTGCGCATGGCGGAGCAGGCGGCGGAGGCGGGCGCCCACGGGCTGCTCGTCGTCTCGCCCTACTACTCGCGCCCGTCGCAGGAGGGCCTGTACCGGCACTTCGCGACGGTCGCCGACGCCACCGAGCTGCCCGTGATGCTGTACGACGTCCCGGGGCGCACCTGCGTGCGGATCGCGGCGTCGACCTACGAGCGCATCGCGCGGCACCCGCAGGTCGTCGCGACGAAGGACGCCACCGGTGACGTGTCGTCCGTCGCGCCGCTGGCGGCCGCGACGGGCCTCGCCTGGTACTCGGGCGACGACAGCCTGCTGCTGCCGACGCTGTCCATGGGCGGCGCCGGCATCGTGTCCGTCTCCGCGCACGTCGTGGCCGGGGCCTTCGCCGAGGTCGTGCGCCGCTGGGACGCCGGGGACACCGCCGGCGCCCTGCGGGCCTACCTGCCCACCGTGCCTGTCATCGAGGCGCTCAACGGCGCCGGCGCGCAGGCCGTGATGGCCAAGGCCGCGCTCGAGGCGCTCGGCGTGCTCGACAACCGCGAGCTGCGCCTGCCCAACGTGGCCGCCTCCGAGGACGACGTCGCGCGGCTGCGCGACGCCCTCGCGACGGCGGGCTACCTGAACGACGGCGTCCGTGCGGGCGCCACCACACTTCCGTAAGACCTACCGGCCTGGAGGCCCCGTGAGCCACCCTCACCCCGAACTTCCCCTGCCCCCCGCCCTGCCGTCGAAGGGGCTGCGCATCGTGGCCCTCGGCGGCCTGGGCGAGGTGGGCCGCAACATGGCCGTCCTCGAGTACGAGGGCCGCCTGCTGATCATCGACTGCGGCGTCCTCTTCCCCGAGGACCACCAGCCCGGCGTGGACCTGATCCTGCCGGACTTCGACTACATCAAGGACCGTCTCGACGACATCGAGGCGATCGTCCTCACGCACGGGCACGAGGACCACATCGGCGCCGTGCCCTACCTGCTGCGGCTGCGCCGCGACATCCCGCTCGTCGGCTCGCGGCTCACCCTCGCGTTCGTCGAGGCGAAGCTCAAGGAGCACCGCATCAAGCCGGTGCTGCGCGTCGTGGCGGAGGACCAGACCGAGCGGTTCGGCCCCTTCGACTGCGAGTTCGTCGCCGTCAACCACTCGATCCCGGACGCGCTCGCCGTCGCCGTCACGACCGGCGCGGGCACGGTGCTGCACACCGGTGACTTCAAGATGGACCAGCTGCCGCTCGACGGCCGCATCACCGACCTGCGCGCGTTCGCCCGGCTGGGTGAGAAGGGCGTCGACCTGTTCATGGTCGACTCCACCAACGCCGAGGTGCCCGGGTTCGTCACCAACGAGGTCGAGATCGGCCCGGCGCTGGACGCCGCCTTCGCCCAGGCGGAGAAGCGGATCGTCGTCGCGTCGTTCTCCTCGCACGTGCACCGCGTGCAGCAGGTGCTCAACGCCGCGCACGCGCACGGCCGCAAGGTCGCGCTCGTGGGCCGCTCGATGGTGCGCAACATGGGCATCGCCGCGGAGCTCGGCTACCTCGACGTCCCCCCGGGCGTCCTCGTCGAGCTCAAGCAGGCCGCGAGCCTGCCCGACGACCGCATCGTCTACATGTCGACCGGGTCGCAGGGCGAGCCGATGGCCGCCCTGAGCCGCATGGCGAACGGCGACCACAAGGTGCAGGTCGGCCACGGCGACACCGTGATCCTCGCGTCGTCGCTCATCCCGGGCAACGAGAACTCCGTGTTCCGGGTCATCAACGGGCTCACCCGCCTCGGCGCCCGCGTGGTGCACTCCGGCAACGCGAAGGTGCACGTGTCCGGCCACGCGAGCGCCGGCGAGCTCCTGTACTGCTACAACGTGCTCAAGCCGAAGAACGTCATGCCGGTGCACGGCGAGGTCCGCCACCTGGTGGCGAACGGCGCGCTCGCCGTCCGCACGGGCGTGCCCGCCGACCGCGTGATCCTCGCCGAGGACGGCGTCGTCGTCGACCTCGTGGACGGCAAGGCGTCCGTCGTGGGCGCGGTGCCCTGCGGCTACGTCTTCGTCGACGGCTCGACCGTGGGCGCGGTCACGGAGAACGAGCTCAAGGACCGCCGCACGCTGTCCGAGGAGGGCTTCGTCTCCGTCTTCGCGGTCGTCGACACCGCGACCGGCAAGGTGATCGCCGGCCCGCAGATCCTCGCCCGCGGCATGGCGGAGGACAACGCGGTCTTCGAGGAGATCCAGCCCGACGTCGTGGCGGCGCTCGAGAACGCGATCGCGGGCGGCGCCACCGACACCTACCAGCTGCAGCAGGTGATGCGCCGCGTCATCGGGCAGTGGGTCAACCGGCGCCTGCGTCGCCGGCCGATGATCGTGCCCGTGGTCGTCGAGGCCTGAGGGGCCGGACGCCCTGGTCAGGGCGCACGAGCGGCGGGGCCGCGCCACTATGCTGGCGCGGCCCCGCCGCCGTCCCGGAGGTCTCCATGACCCAGCCCGACCCGTTCGCCCCGCCGTCCGGCGCCACGCCGCCCGCGGCTCCGCCCGAGGCCGCACCGGCGACACCGCCGCAGCCTCGGTTCGGCGCGTACGCGCCGCCGGGGTACACGCCGCCGGCCGGCGCACCCTCGGCCCCGGCCGGCTGGGCCCCGCCGGTTCTCGCGCCGGCCGCGCCGACGGGCCTCGCGGCGGCGGCCGTCGCCCTGGCCGTGACCTGGTGCGCGATCCAGGTGGTGCTCCTCGCCGCCGCCTTCCAGGCGGTCGAGCCCTACGAGGCGGCGCTCGCGGCGGGCGGGTCGCTGTCGTCCGTCTCGACGCCGTACGACGAGCTCGGCAGCTTTCTCCTGCCGCTCCAGGTCGCGACGTTCGTCGTCGCGTGCCTCTGGCTCCAGCAGTGCCGGCGCGCCGCGGTGGCGCTGTCCCCGACGGTCCGGCAGGTGCGCGGGCCGGTGTGGGTCTGGCTGGGCTGGGCGGTCCCCGTCGTCTCGCTCTGGTTCCCGTTCCAGGTGGTGCGCGACGTGCGCGCCGCCGCGGTGGGCGGCCGGGCGCCGAGCCGGCTCGGCTGGTGGTGGGCGTGCTGGCTCGTGGGTCTGTGGGCCTCGAACCAGGCCGCCTTCTCGTCCCTGGGCCTCGCCGCGCGCGACCCGGAGACGATCCCCGTGTTCGAGGGCCTCGCCACGGTGGCCGTGGCGGCGGGCGCCGTGCTCTGGACCGGCCTGGTGCGCGAGATCACAGCGGGGCTGCGGGCCAGGCTCGCCCCGGCAGCCTGACCGGCGCACGCGGCCCCGTACGCTGCCTGGCATGACCCCGACCCCCTCGACCCCGGCGTCGTCCCAGCCGCTCGCGGCGACCCCGCAGCGTCCGCCCCGCGCCGAGCTCCACCTGCACCTGGAGGGCACCCTCGAGCCCGACCTGGCGTTCGCCCTCGCGGAGCGGAACCGGGTGGACCTGCCGTTCGCGGACCCGGCCGCGCTGCGCGCCGCGTACGACTTCACGGACCTGCAGTCCTTCCTCGACCTGTACCACGCGACGTCGCAGGTGCTCCGCACGGCCGAGGACTTCGCGGACCTGACCCTCGCGTACCTGCGGCGGGCCGCGGCGGGCGGGGTGCGGCACGCCGAGCTCATGGTCGACCTGCAGACCCACGTCGCGCGGGGCGTGCCCCTGGCGGAGGTGGTGGCGGGCGTGACGCAGGGCCTCGCGGAGGGCGAGACGGAGCTCGGCGTCTCCGGCCTGCTGATCGCGGCCTTCCTGCGGCACCGGCCCGGGGCGGAGGCGGAGGCGCTGCTCGACGACCTCCTGGCCCTCGGCGCCCCGGTCGCGGGCGTGGGGCTCGCGTCCACCGAGGTGGGCTTCTCGGCAGCGCCGTTCGCCCCGGCGTTCGCGAAGGCGGCCGCGCACGGGCTGCGGCGCACGGCGCACGCCGCCGAGGAGGGCCCGGCCTGGCACGTCACCGAGGTGCTGGACGAGCTCGGCGCGGAGCGGGTCGACCACGGCATCCGCGCGCTCGAGGACCCGGACGTCGTCGCCCGGCTCGTGCGCGACCAGGTGCCGCTCACCGTGTGCCCGCTGTCCAACGTGCGGCTGCGCGCCGTGCCGTCGCTCGCGGAGCACCCGCTGCCGGCGATGCTCGCGGCGGGCCTGAACGTCTCCCTGAACTCCGACGACCCGTCGTACTTCGGCGGCTACGTCGACGAGGTCGACGACGCCGTCACCGCGCAGTTCCACCTCACGCGGGACCAGCGCGCCGACCTCGCCGCCGCGTCGTTCGGCGGGTCCTTCCTGGCGCCCGAGGTGGCCGCGCGCCACGTGGCCGACGTCGAGGAGTGGCGCCGGGCGGGCTGAGCGGGACCGAGCGGCGACGCCGGGCGCCCTCCCTCAGCGCGCGAGCAGGGCCGGGCCGACGGCGCCCGCAGCGGCGTCGTAGCGGGCTGCCCGGGCTGCCTCGTCCCCGGGCAGCAGCCCGGCCAGCTCGAGGGACACCAGGCCGTGCACGAGGCCCCAGAGGCCGACGGCGACAGGCTCGGCGTCGCCGGGCGCGACGCCGAGCACGCGCGCGGCGGCGTCCCGCAGCACGCGGAAGGTGGGCTGCTCGACGGCGGGCGGGGCGTCGGCGCCGGGGCGCACGGCCCGGTCGAACATCGTCCGGTAGAAGTGCGGGTCGGCCAGCGCGCTGCGCCGGTACGCCACCCCGAGGGCGCGCAGGTCGGCGAGGGGGTCGTCGGTGCGCGGGACGGCGGCCAGGTGGGCCGCGAACCGGCGGAAGCCCTCGGCGCTGACGGCGGCGAGCAGCTCCTCGCGCGAGCCGAACAGCGCGTACACCGCCGACGCGCTGGTCCCGGCCGCGGCGGCGACGGACCGCACCGTCACAGCCGGCTCGCCGCCGGTGGACAGGGCCTCGGAGGTGACCTCCAGCAGGCGGGTGCGCAGGGCGTCGTCGTGCAGGCGGGGGCGGGCCATGCGGCGAGCGTAGACCTCTTGACGCGCGTTTGCGAACGATGTTTCATAACAGTGTTCGTAAACCGTGCCGTTTCGTCCCCGGAGGTTCCCCGTGCTCGAGCTCACCGACACCGCCCGCATCACGGCGGGCATCGTCCTCCTGACCGTCGTCGGCATCGAGTCGGGCGGCTGGTTCCTCGTCAAGGTGGTCACGGGGAAGGCCCCCGCCACGCCGTTCCAGACCTCGTTCTTCCGGGCGGGGCACGCGCACGCCGGGGTCCTCGTCATCCTGGGGCTGCTGTGCGTGGTGCTCGCCGAGGCGACGGACCTTGCCGGCGGCTGGCGCTGGCTCGCCGCGACCGGCGTGCTGGTCGCCGCGATCCTCCTGCCCGCCGGGTTCTTCCTCTCGGCGGTGGGGGAGGGGCGTGCGGCACCGAACCGGGCCGTCGTGCTGCTGCCCGTCGGAGGGGTGGTGCTCGCGGCGGGCGTCGTGACGCTGGCCGTGGGGCTCCTCACAGCCGGCTGAGGGCCCGCGCGGGGGCGGCAACACGCGCCCGGGACCTGCGGCGTCGTGACCCGTGGCGCGGGTACCGTGGGGGGCATCATGGCGACCCGGACACCCGCCCGCAGAGTCACCGGGACCGCGCGCGGGACCTCACGAACGGGGCGGACCGCATCCGTGGCCGCCCCGACCCGGCGCGCGCCCGCCCGCTCGTCGTCCGGCCGCTCGTCGTCCACCCGGTCGTCGGGCAAGGGCTCGGGCCGCGGGTCCGGCGCCCGCAAGGCGCCCGCGCGGCGACCGGCGCGGTCGGGCCAGTCATGGCCCGTCCGGGCCGTGCGCGGCCTGTACCTGGGCGTCGCGCACGGGTTGGGCGGCCTGACCCGCAGCATCACCAAGGGAGCAAGAGACCTGGAACCCGAGCACCGCCGAGACGGCGTCGCCTTCTTCCTCATCGCCCTCGCGCTGGTCGTGGCCGCGCGCGAGTGGTGGGGGATCTCCGGCACCTTCGGCACCGTCGTGCACGCCGTCGTCGCCGGCACCGTGGGTCTGGCCGGCGTGGCCGTCCCCGTGCTGCTCCTGTGGCTGGGCTTCCGTGTCATGCGGCATCCCGAGCGCGGGCAGGCGAACTCCCGCGTCGCCATCGGCCTGATCTTCGTCGTCGTGTCGGTGTGCGCGCTCGTCGCGATCGCGGAGGGCACACCCGCGCCGAGCGACGGCTTCGAGGCGCTCCAGGACGCGGGCGGCATCATCGGCTACCTCGCCGCGACCCCGGTCGTGACCGGGCTGACGGAGTGGGTCGCCGTCCCGCTGTTCCTGCTCCTGGGCTTCTTCGGGCTCCTCGTGGTCACGGCGACGCCGGTGCACCGCATCCCCGAACGGCTGCGCGGCCTGTACGACCGCCTCACCGGCAACCACCGGGCCGACGAGGCCGTGGACGACGACGGGCTCGCGCTCGCCGAGGGCGTCTCGCGGCACGACGGCACCGACCCGGCGCCGCGCAAGAAGCGCACCCGCAAGACGAAGGCGCAGCGTGCCGCGGAGGCGGCCGAGGCCGACGGGCTCGACGAGTACGCCGGGGACGAGGCGTTCGAGAAGGCCGCCACGCTCGAGCAGGACGCGGCCGCCAAGGCTGCGGCGAAGGGTCCGCGTGGCAAGGCCACCCAGCGGGTCGGCGCTGCCGCGACCGCGCCGACCGAGGCCGTCGCCGCCGTCGTTCCCGACGAGCCCGCCCCGGCCCCCGCGAGCGACCTGCCGCCGATGGGGCGGGCCGAGCAGCCCATGCTCGACGGCGACACGGTCTACCTGCTGCCCAGCGAGGAGTCGCTCGGCAAGGGCGCGCCGCACAAGACCCGGTCCGCGGCGAACGACCGCGTGGTGGAGTCGCTGACGAAGGTCTTCGAGGACTTCGGCGTCGACGCGCAGGTGACGGGCTTCACCCGTGGGCCGACGGTCACCCGGTACGAGGTCGAGGTCGGCGCGAAGACCAAGGTGGAGCGCATCACGTCGCTGTCGAACAACATCGCGTACGCGGTGGCCAGCGCGGACGTGCGGATCCTGTCGCCCATCCCGGGCAAGTCCGCCATCGGCATCGAGATCCCGAACTCGGACCGCGAGACGGTCGTGCTCGGCGACGTGCTGCGCTCGTCGGCGGCGCGCCGCACCGAGCACCCGATGGTCATGGGCGTGGGCAAGGACGTCGAGGGCGGCTACGTCGTCGCGAACCTCGCGAAGATGCCGCACATCCTCGTCGCCGGCGCGACGGGCGCCGGCAAGTCCAGCTTCATCAACTCGCTCATCACCTCGATCCTCATGCGGGCGACGCCGGAGCAGGTGCGCCTGGTCCTCGTCGACCCGAAGCGCGTCGAGCTGACGATCTACGAGGGCATCCCGCACCTGATCACGCCGATCATCACCAGCCCCAAGAAGGCCGCCGAGGCTCTCGACTGGGTGGTGCGCGAGATGGACGCCCGCTACGACGACCTCGCCACGTTCGGCTACAAGCACGTGGACGACTTCAACTCCGCCGTCCGGGCGGGCAAGGTGAAGCCGCTGCCGGGCTCGGAGCGCAAGATCGCGCCGTACCCGTACCTCCTGGTCGTGGTGGACGAGCTCGCGGACCTCATGATGGTCGCGCCGCGCGACGTCGAGGCCTCGATCCAGCGGATCACGCAGCTCGCCCGCGCCGCCGGCATCCACCTGGTGCTCGCCACGCAGCGTCCGTCGGTGGACGTCGTCACCGGCCTGATCAAGGCGAACGTGCCGTCCCGGCTCGCGTTCGCGACCTCGTCGCTGGCCGACTCGCGCGTCGTGCTCGACCAGCCGGGCGCCGAGAAGCTCATCGGCCAGGGTGACGCCCTCTTCCTGCCCATGGGCGCGGCCAAGCCCATGCGCGTGCAGGGCGCCTGGGTCACCGAGTCCGAGGTGCACTCCGTCGTCGAGCACGTGAAGGCGCAGCTCAAGCCCGTCTACCGCGAGGACGTCACCGCGCCGGCGGCGGCCAAGAAGCAGGTGGACGAGGACATCGGCGACGACCTCGACCTGCTCCTCCAGGCCACCGAGCTCGTGGTGACCACGCAGTTCGGCTCCACGTCGATGCTGCAGCGCAAGCTGCGGGTGGGCTTCGCCAAGGCGGGCCGGCTCATGGACCTGCTCGAGTCGCGCGAGATCGTCGGCCCGTCCGAGGGCTCGAAGGCGCGCGAGGTGCTGGTGACCCCCGACGACCTGCCGTCCGCGCTCGCCCTCATCCGCGGGGAGACGCCGCAGGCGTACGACCAGGACGCCGACGGCGGGTCCGCGGGAGGCGGCCCGTCGGACCCGTACGCGGACGGCACCGACGGGCACGCCCCGCCCGTGGCGACGGACTACCACGACGACGCCGACACCGACCCGGAGAACGGCTGGCGCTGAGCTTCCCGGGAGGTCCGGGAGGTTCCCGGGCCGGTCGCCGGTCAGTCGTCGCGGGGGAGCACCTCGGGCGGGGGGCCGGTCGCCTCGGGCGGTTCCTGACGTTCCGGGGCGACGGCGCCCACGGCCTCGGCGACCCGGTCCTCGCGGGCATCGAGCTCCGCGGCCGACAGGGTGGTCGCGCCGGGGTCGGCGAGCCCGTCGGGCAGGGCGAGCACCCGGTGCCCACCGCCGATGTCCACCGTGGTGCCGGTCCAGGTCACGTCCGTCACGCGCGTGGGCTCGTCCGGGGCGTCCTGGACGAACGTGGCGGAGAGCAGGACGCCGTTGCTGGTGCGCGCGTCGCAGCAGGCGGAGCTCTGGTTCGACAGCAGGTTGCCGAGCCCGTAGGCGACCCACATCCCCTCGCCGTCGGGGCCCTTGCCGACGCGGTCGATCCGCTGGGGCACGTGCGCGTGGTGCCCGATCACCAGGTCGACCTCGCCGGACCGGGCGAGCCGCCGCACCACGTCCTCCTGCTGGTCGGTCAGCACCTCGGTGTACTCGACGCCGGCGTGCAGGCTCACGACGACGACGTCGGCGCCGTCCTCCCGTGCCTCGCGGGCCTGGCGCACGAGGCGGTCGGCGTCGATGAGGTCGACCGCCCACGGCGCGTCCGCGGGCATCGGGAGCCCGTTGAGGCCGTAGGTCGCGGCCAGGTGAGCGACCGTGATCTCCCGGCCCTCGCGCGTCAGGGTGTACCGCTGCGGCTCCTCCTGCTCGGCGTCGCTGCGGGAGGTGCCCACGTACCCCATCCCGGCGTCGGCCAGCCTCCGGATCGTGGCGGTGACGCCGTCGTACCCCCGGTCGACGGAGTGGTTGGAGGCGGTGGAGCAGCCGTCCCAGCCCTGCTCGTCGAGGTCGCGCACCAGCCCCGCGGGCGCGCCGAAGAGCGGGTATCCGCTGGGCTCCGTGCCCTTCGGCGCGATCGGCACCTCGAGGTGGCACAGGGCCAGGTCGGCGCCCTGCACCCACGGGTCCAGCCCGGCGAGCAGCGGCGTGAAGTCGGGGTCCTGGGAGCCGCCGGCGGACCGGACGACCGGGTTGTGCGTGAGCAAGTCGCCCGCGGCGAGCAGCGTGAACGCCGCGGGGCTCGCTGACGGGCTCGGTGACGGGCTCGGGCTCGGCGACGCGGCGGGGGAGCCGGAGCGGCCGCTCGTCGCGGACGTCGGTGCGGCGCCGGCGGGTGCCCCGACGCCGGACGTCGGGCCGTTCCATGCGAGCGCGACGGCGGCGCCCGCGGCCGCGGCGGCCAGGGCGGCGACGGCATAGGGCCATCGGGCGGGTCGTCCGTCGTCGGACGCGTGCCGTGCCACGCGAGGAGGGTACTGCCCTGGACGGCGTCCCGGCGGGGGCGCCCGCCGGGGGCAGCGGGTGAATCGCAGGGGACGCGAGGGCCCGGGACGCCGCTAGGGTGGTCCGGTGGTCAACGAAGCGCCCTCGCCCTGGAACGTCGCCAACGCGGTGACCCTCGTGCGCATCGCGCTCGTACCCGTGTTCGCCTGGGCGTTGCTTCAGGACGGCGGGGACTCGGTCGCCTGGCGCCTCGTGGCGACCGGGGTGTTCGTGGTCGCCGCGGTGAGCGACCGCGTCGACGGCTATCTCGCCCGGTCGCGCAACCTCGTGACCGACCTCGGGAAGATCCTCGACCCCATCGCGGACAAGGCGCTCGTGGGCGCCGCCCTGATCCTGCTCTGCTGGCCGCTGGGCGAGCTGCCGTGGTGGGTACCGACGGTCATCCTCGCGCGCGAGCTGGCCGTCACCGTCCTGCGGATGGTCGTGCTGCGGTACGCCGTGATGCCGGCGTCGCGGGGCGGCAAGCTGAAGACGGTGCTGCAGGCCGTCGCGATCACGCTCTTCCTGCTGCCGCTGGCGGCGCTCCCGGGCGCGGTCCACGTCGTGGCGTGGATCGTGCTGTGGGCCGCGATCGCGGTGACGGTCGTGACGGGTGTCGACTACTTCGTGCAGGGGGCGCGGCTGCTCGCCGCCGGGCGGCGCGAGGCCGGGCCCCGGCCCGCCGCGTGACGTCGGACGCCGCCGGCACGGGGGCCGGGACGCCGGGCACGCTCGCGCGGGCGGTGCTCGACGGCGCCCGCTCCCGAGGCTGGACGCTGGCCGCGGCGGAGTCGCTCACCGGCGGGCTCGTCGTGGCCGTCCTCGTGGACGTACCCGGGGCGTCCGCCGTCGTGCGCGGCGGCGTCGTCGCGTACGCGACCGACCTCAAGGCCACGGCGCTCGGCGTCGACCCGGAACTCCTGGCGCTGCGCGGGCCTGTGGACCCCGAGGTCGCCGGTCAGATGGCGACCGGCGTGCGTCGCGCGCTGGGCGCGGACGTCGGCCTGGCCACGACCGGCGTCGCCGGGCCCGACCCGCAGGACGGGCACCCCCCGGGGGAGGCGTACGTCGCGGTGAGCACCCCGGCGGGCGACCGGGTGCGGCGCCTCGACCTCGACGGCACCCGCGCCGAGGTGCGGGCGGCGGTGGTGCGGGCCGTCCTGGCCCTGGCGCTCGAGGCGTGCGGCGGCACGGCACCCGACGGCGGCGGCCCGTCGGTCGGCGGGGTGTGAAGGGTGCGTGACGAGCGTGTCGCGGGTCGTGACCGCGGGAACAAGCCCCCGGGTACCCGCGTTGCGAAGGGTGTGATGACCGACAGGGCACGAAGCCGTCTCGATGCACGCCACACCAGGCCGGGCATGCCGCGCGCGCGGTACGGTAGTGCCACCCCTGGAGCCAGGGGAACGACAGGACGGACGAGGAACCCGGTCACGACCGGTCCGGTGCCGGGACGATCGGACAGGGATTCGGGCACGGAGAGGGGGCGCGAGATGGTCGTACTGCGACGTGAGATCGGCGACGTGCTGCGCGACGCGCGGCAGCGCCAGGGGCGCACCCTGCGTGAGGTGTCGTCCGCAGCGAGGGTCTCGCTCGGCTATCTGAGCGAGGTCGAGCGCGGGCAGAAGGAGGCGTCGTCGGAGCTGCTGGCGTCGATCTGCGAGGCGCTCGACGTACCGATGTCCCTCGTGCTGCGTGAGGTCAGCGACCGGATCGCGGTCGCCGAGGGCCTGCACATCCCCGACACGATCCCGGCGGACGTCTACGCCGGGCTGCTCAGCCGTGCCGGCGAGTCGCGCGACGCCGAGTCGGTGCGAGGAGACCTCGCACCGGTCGGCTGAGACCGGGACAGAGAACCCGGACCCACGAGACAGCGAGGCCGGGACGACACCGCAGACCGTTGCGGTGTCGTCCCGGCCTCGCTGTCTCGCGGGTCCGGGTTCTCTATCTCGGCGCACGCTGGCAGGTCGGGCACCAGTAGATCGCCCGCTCGCCGGCGTCGGGCCGCCGCCCGGGGCCGGCGGTGCTGCCCAGCGCGACGGGCGTCCCGCAGCGGCGGCACGGCTTGCGGTGGCGCCCGTGCACGGCGAGCTCCACGGCCCCCAGGCCGGAGCGTCGCCCCACCTCGACGCTGCGGCCCATGAGCCGGCGCGCCGCCACCAGCAGGGTCCGGCGCTCGTCGTCGTCGAGGGCACCGACCGGGGTCCAGGGCCACCGTCGGGTGACGAAGAGCGACTCGGCCGTCCAGATCGTGCCGAGGCCGGCCACCCCGCGCTGGTCGAGCAGGGCCGCGCAGAGCGGTCGATCGGCATCGGTGACGAGGCGGCGCGCGCCCTCGTCGAGCCGCTCCGGGAAGTCGTCGCCGAGGACGTCGGGGCCGAGGTGGCCCAGCAGGCGGGGCTCGTCCCGGGTGCGCAGCACGTCGAGCATGCCGAGGTGCCACCCGAGGCACGTCCAGGTCTCCGTCGCCAGGACGGCGCGGACGGCGGGGGAGCGGCCGGCCGCCTCCCGGGCGCCCGTGCGGTGCACCCGCCAGTAGCCGTCCATCCGCAGGTGGGTGTGCAGGGTGCGGCCGTCGTCGAACCGGGTGAGCAGGTGCTTGCCGTATGCCACCGTCTCGCGTGCGGTGGCGCCGACGAGGTCCACGCCCGCCGCCGACGGCCAGCGCAGCTCCGCGCGCACCAGCGGGGCGCCGCGCAGCGCGACGCCGAGCCGTCCGGCGGTGAGCCGCAGCACGTCTCCCTCGGGCACGGGACGCCTCCTGGTCCTGGTCCAGCCCGGGTCACGCCGGGCGCAGGCCGCGCGGCGTCACGCCGAAGCCGGCGTCGAGCAGCGCGGCCGCGGCCGGGATCCGGTCACGGGCGGCGGTGAGCGCGGGGACGCCGTCGACGCGCTGCACGGTGACGCGCCCGAGCCGGTCGGCGCGCGTCTCCGTCACGAGCAGCCGGGCCGCGGCGGCGAGGCGGGGGTCGTCGCCCGCGTCGCCGCGGACGAAGGACAGCACCGTGCGCCCGCCGCGCTCGACGAACAGCACCAGCTCCCCGTCGACGAGCACGACGACGGCCCCGGCCTTGCGCCCCGGTCGGTGCGCGCCCGCGCCGTCGTCACCCGACCCCGCGCGGGCGTCGGACGACGCCCCACGCGGCCAGGCGACGGCCGCCCCGTACGGGTTGGCCGGGTCGGTCGCGGCGAGCAGCACGGCGCCCGGCTCGGCCCGGCCGGCCCCGGCCCCGCCGAAACCGCCGTCGCCCTCGGCGAGCGCGTCCCGGGCGCGGGCGCGGTCCGCGGCGTCGGTGCGCAGCTGGTCGACCGCGCCGGGCAGCGCGAACTGCGAGCCGCCCAGGCCTTCGACGAAGTAGCCGCGGCGCACGGCCCCGCGCTCCTCGAGCAGGCGGAGCACGCGGTACACGTCGCGGAAGCGGGAGGTCACCCCCTCCGCGGGCGCCGCCGCGCGGGTCAGGACGCCGTGCCGCTCCAGCAGCACCTGGGTGAGGGCGTGCGCGCGCACGGTCGGGTCCTGCTCCACGGCCGGCAGCGCCGACCAGCGGCCGCCCCCGGTCCGCGGCACCACGGCCGACGACGTCGGGCGGGCGAGGCCGAAGCGGGACGGCCGCACCGGCCGGGCCCGGCCCGGAGCGGCCGGTGCGCGGTGCGTCCCGCCGCCGCGCCGGGACGATCCGCCGAGCGACTCGCGCAGCGGACCGAGGCGGTCGTTCGTCACCCAGCCGGCCCACACCAGGTCCCACAGCGCGTCGAGGGTGGCCGCCTGGCTCGCGTCCGCGAGCTCCGCGAGGCGGGGCAGGAAGTACCCGCCCGAGCCGGTGAGCAGGTCGAGCACCGCCCGGTGGAGGTCCGTGTCGAGCGGCCCGCCCTCGTCGACCGGCTCCGGGTCGCGCAGCGTGAGCGGCGCGCCGTCGGCCAGGTGCAGGCTCACCATGCCGTCGCCGCCGCCCGAGCCGGGCAGCCGGCCGTGGCCGCACCACAGCACCTCGCCGGCCGTGGTGAGCTCGTCGAGCACGGCGGGGGCGTAGTCGGAGACCCGGGCGGGCAGCACCAGCGTCTCGAGCGCCGACGCCGGCACCGCGGCCCCGGAGAGCTGCTCCACCGCCCGCAGCACCCCGTCCGCGCCGCGCAGCGTCCCGCCGCCCGACCCGGCGCCGCCCACGCGCGCCCCGATCCCCTGCCAGCGCGGGAGGAACACCCCGAGCGACTCGGGCTCCACAGGCTCGACCTCGGCGCGCAGCGCGGCCAGCGACCGGCGCCGCAGCGTGCGCAGCACCTCCGGGTCGCACCACTCGTCGCCCGTGCCGCCCAGCGACGATGGCCGCAGCGCCCCGCGGGCCACCGCGCCCGCCGTCTCCAGCCGGGCCAGCACCTGGGCCACGACCGCGATGCCGAGCCCGAACCGGCGCGCGACGTCCGCGGCGGGGAACGGGCCGTGCGTCCTGGCATGGCGTCGCACGAGGTCGCCGAGGGGGTCGGGCACCGGCTCGGTGAACGTCTCGGGCACTCCCACGGGCAGCGCCACGCCGAGCGCGTCGCGCAGCCGACCGGCGTCCTCCACCACGGCCCACTGCTCGGTGTCCTCGCCCGCCTCGTGCCCGCCGAGCCGGACCCGGATGACGCGGCGAGCGCCCTCCAGGTCGGTCAGCCAGCCGTCGACCAGGTCGCGAGAGCCCTCGCGGGTCCGGGCCCGCAGGGCGGCGAGCGGGTGCGGCCCGGTGCGCCGCAGCACGTCCCACAGCCCTTCCGCGTCGCGGGCCTGCCGGTCCGGGGCCAGGGCCTGGAGCTCCGCCTCGGTGCGCTCCACGGCGCCCGGGTCGAGGAGGTCGGCGAGCGGGGTGGCGCCCTGCTCGCCGAGCAGCTCCGTCAGCAGGTCGGGGTCGAGCGACAGCGCGGCCGCGCGCCGCTCCGCGAGCGGCGCGTCGCCGTCGTACAGGAACTGGGCGGTGTAGCCGAACAGCAACGCCTGCGCGAAGGGGGACGGCGTGGACGTGGTCACCTCGACCAGCCGCACCCGGCCACCCTGCAGGTCGCGCATGAGCTCGGTGAGCGCGGCGACGTCGAAGTCGTCGCGGAGGCACTCGCGGGCGGCCTCGAGCATGATCGGGAAGTCCGGGAACTGCGACGCCACCTGCAGCAGCTGCGACGCCCGCTGCCGCTGCTGCCAGAGCGGCTGCCGCCGGTCCGGGCGGCGTCGCGGCAGGAGCAGCGCCCGCGCCGCGGCCTCGCGGAAGCGGGCGGCGAACATCACCGAGCCGCCGAGCTCCTCCCGCACCGCGTCGAGCACCTCGTCCGGGTCGACGAGCAGGTCCTCGGTCGTGACGGCGGGGGCGTCGCCGTGGCCCAGGGCGCCGTCGGGCCCGCCGGCGCCCCAGCCCGGCCCGCCCAGGTCCCAGCCGGAGTCGCCGGCGTCGGGCAGCCGCAGCACGATCCCGTCGTCGGCGTGCATCGCTGCGACGTCGGTGCCGTACCGCGCCCGCAGGCGCGCGGCGACGACCAGCGCCCACGGCGCGTGCACGGGCGCCCCGAACGGGGAGTGGATCACGACGCGCCAGTCGCCCAGCTCGTCGCGGAACCGTTCGACGACGACGGTGCGGTCGTCGGGCAGCCGTCCCGTCGCCCGGCGCTGCTCGCCCAGGTAGGCGGCGAGGTTGTCCGCGGCCCACGTATCCAGCCCGGCGTCGCGCAGCACCTCCCGGCCGCGCCCGGTGCCGCGCTCCTCGTCGTCCGCCAGCAGCGCGTCGGTCTCGCGCACGAACGCCCCGACGGCGCGGCCCAGCTCGGCGGGGCGGCCGGGGGAGTCGCCCTTCCAGAACGGGAGACGGCCGGGCAGCCCGGGCGCCGGCGTCACCAGCACGCGGTCCGGGGTGATCTCCTCGATCCGCCACGTCGACGAGCCCAGCGTGAACGTGTCGCCGACGCGCGACTCGTAGACCATCTCCTCGTCGAGCTCGCCGACGCGCTTGCCGCCGCGGGGCCGGTCGGTCGCACCCGCGCCGTCCGCCGGCGACCCGGCGGTGGGGGCCTCCGTGGCGAGGTAGACGCCGTACAGCCCGCGGTCGGGGATCGTGCCGCCGCTGGTCGCGGCGAGCCGCAGGGCGCCCGGCCGCCCCGACAGCCGGCCGGTGGCGCGGTCCCACACGATCCGGGCGCGCAGCTCCGCGAACTCCTCGCTGGGGTAGCGGCCGGCGAGCATGTCGAGCACGGCCCGCCACGTCGCGTCCCCGAGCGAGCGGAACGGGTGCGACCTGCGGAAGGTGGCGAGGAGGTCGTCGGCCTGCCAGTCGTCGGTCGCGAGCGCCGCGACCACCTGCTGGGCGAGCACGTCCAGCGGGTTGGCCGGCACGTGCAGGTGCTCGATCTCACCCGCGCGCATCCGCTGCGCCACCACGGTGGCCGGCACGAGGTCGCCGCGGAAGGTCGGGAAGACGACGCCGTGCGAGACCGCGCCCACCTGGTGCCCGGCGCGCCCGATGCGCTGCAGCCCGCTCGCGACCGAAGGTGGCGCCCCGACCTGCACCACCAGGTCGACGGCTCCCATGTCGATGCCGAGCTCGAGGGACGACGTCGCGACGACGGCCGGCAGCCGGCCCGCCTTGAGGTCGGACTCGGTCCGGGTGCGCTCGACGCGGCTCATGGAGCCGTGATGGGCGCGCGCGAGCACCGTGGCGCCGTCGGGCAGGCCCACCGAGGCGCCCGACTGCGCCTGCGTCTGCGCCGGCCACTGCGTGCCGGCGTCCGGCAGGTCGACCCCCGAGCGCTCGGTCCAGATCTCGTTCATCCGCGCCGTGAGACGCTCCGCGCCCCGGCGGGAGTTCGTGAAGACCAGCGTCGAGCGGTGGTCGGCGACGAGGTCCACGACCCGTTCCTCGACGTGCGGCCACACGGACGCGCGTCGCAGCGGTGACGCCGCGTCGCCGCTGAGGTCCAGCTCCTCGTCGCCGAGCCCGGCGCCGGCGGTCTCGGGCGGCGGGGCGGGCGGCGAGGTCGGGTCGGGCACGCCGGCGGAGTCGAGGTCTGCGAGGTCGGGCACGGGCACGACGACGTCGATCGCCCACTTCTTGGTGGCCTCGGGCTGCACGACGACGATCTCGCGGCCGCCGTCGGACGGCGCGCGGTGCCCGGCCAGGAACCCGGCCACGGTCTCGACGGGGCGCACCGTGGCGGACAGGCCGATGCGCTGCGCCGGCCGGTCGAGCAGCTCGTCGAGCCGCTCGAGGCTCAGCGCCAGGTGGGCGCCGCGCTTGGTGCCCGCCACGGCGTGGATCTCGTCCAGGACCACGGTCTCGACGCCCGCCAGCCCGGCGCGGGCCTGCGACGTGAGCACCAGGAACAGCGACTCGGGGGTGGTGACCAGCACGTCCGGCGGGCGGGTGGCGAACGCGCGGCGCTCGGAGGCAGGGGTGTCGCCCGTGCGCGCGCCGACGGTCACCTCCTCGACCGAGAGGCCCTCGCGGGCGGCGGCCTGCCGGATGCCGGCGAGCGGGGAGCGCAGGTTCCGCTGCACGTCGGCGGCGAGCGCCTTGAGGGGGGAGACGTAGAGCACCCGGCAGCGGCGCGCGCGCTCGGGCGGGGGCTCGGTGGTGAGCCGGTCGATCGCCCAGAGGAAGGCGGCGAGCGTCTTGCCGGAGCCGGTCGGGGCGACGACGAGCGCGTGCCGGTCCGAGCTGATCGCGTCCCAGGCGCCGGTCTGTGCCGCCGTCGGCGCCGCGAAGGCCCCGGCGAACCAGGCGCGGGTGGCGGGGCCGAACCGCGCGAGCACGCCGTCGGGGCTGGCGACGGGGGAGCCGGGCGGGGGGACGACCACCTCGTCATCCTGGCAGGGGCCACCGACAGCCCGCAGGACGAGCGGCCTCGGGGACCGCGCCGAGCACGCTCCGGGCCGTGCGAGGCTGGTGTCGTGCGCTATCGCGAGTTCGCCGAGCTGGTCGACGAGGTCTTCGGGCCCGCCTACGGGCGCGCCCTCGTGCGGGAGCAGGTGCTGCCGCGCCTCGACGGCCGCACGCCTGCCGAGGCGCTCGAGGCGGGCGTCGAGCCGCGGGACGTGTGGCACGCGCTGTGCGACGCGCTCGACGTCCCCGAGCCGGACCGCTGGGGCCGCGACGACCGTCGCCAGGCCCCGCCCGCCCGCTGACGGACCATCGCCCGCGCCGACGTCGTCCCCGCGCGGCATCATGGCGCCATGCGCCGCCACCGTCCCCCGCTCGTGACGGTGGTCGACGTCCGCGCCGCCCTCTGGTCCCTGGCCTCGACGGCCGCCGGGCTCGGGGTCGCGATCGTCCTCGTCGACGGTGTGCGCGTGGCCTCCCCGTGGCACGTGCTCCTCGCGGCGCTCGTGGTGGGCCTCGGCGACGCGCTGCTGCGGGCGCCGCTGCGTCGTCTCGCGCGCGCCGGGGGTGCGGTCGTGGCGCTGCTGCTCGGCCTGGCGGCGCAGGTCCTGGTCGTCTGGGCCGCGCTGTCGTTCCTCCCGGGCGTGACGAGCGACTCGTGGGCGGACGTGCTCGCCGTGCTCCTCGTCGCGGCGGTGGTGATGGCGTGCGGGCGCTGGGTGGTCGGCGCGCGGGACAACGCGTACGTCGTCGGCGACCTGCTGCGCCGCTCCCGCCGTCGTGCCGGGGTGCCGCGCCGTCCCGCCCGCGACGGCGCCGGCGGTGGCGGGGCGGACGACAGGGCCGACGGCCGGCCCCCGGGCGTGCTCGTCGTCATGCTCGACGGCGTCGCCCGCCCGACGCTCGACCACGCGCTGGAGGCGGGGCTCGTGCCCACGATGGAGCGGTGGCTGGGCTCGGGCGGCCACCGGCTCGAGTCGTGGTGGGCCCGCGTCCCGTGCACCACCCCCGCCAGCACGCTCGGCCTGCTGCACGGCACCACCGACGCGGTGCCGGCGTTCCGGTGGTGGTCGCGGCGGCTCGGGCGCCTGGTCGTGACGAACCGTCCGGCGGACGCCGCCGAGGTGGAGCGGTCGGCCTCCGACGGCCGCGGCCTGCTCGCCGACGGCGGGGTCGCGGTCTCGACGATGTTCTCCGGCGACGCCCCGACCAGCCTGCTCGTGATGAGCCGAGCGGCGGAAGGGCTCGGCCCCGGCCAGCTGTTCGTGCGCTTCTTCTCCAGCCCGTTCGTGCTGGTGCGGGCGGTGGTCGGCACCGTCGGGGAGGCGCTGAAGGAGGTGTACCAGGGCTGGCAGCAGGTGGTGCGCGGGGTCAGCCCGCGCGTGCCGCGGCGCGGCTGGTACCCGGTGCTGCGGGCGGTGACGAACGTCCTGCTGCGTGACCTCAACACCTCGCTCGTGGCGGAGCAGCTCGTGCGCGGGGCACCCGTGGTGTGCGTGGACCTCGTCGACTACGACGAGATCGCGCACCACGCAGGGCCGCTGCGCCCCGAGTCGCTGCGCGCGCTGGAGGGGCTCGACCGTGTCCTCGGGCTGTGGGAGGAGATCGCGCGCGGCGCCCCGCGCGACTACCGCACGATCGTCGTCTCGGACCACGGGCAGTCCCTCGGCGCGACGTTCGAGCAGGTCGTGGGGCGGTCGTTCGCCGACGAGGTGCACCGGCTCATGGCGCTCCCCGTCCCGGCGCGCGGCGAGCATCCTGACGGCGAGGCGTGGGGCCCGGCGAACACCGCGCTGCACGCGCTGCGCAAGGACGGCGACGCCGCGGGCAGGCTCCTGGTCGGTCCGGACCGCGACACGAGGCGCGCGGGCCTGCCCGAGGTGGAGGTCATCGGCTCGGGGAACCTCGGGATGGTCTGGTTCTGCCGCGAGCCGCGCCGGCTGTCCGCCGCGGACGTCGCCGGCCGGTGGCCCGCCCTCGTGCCAGGGCTGCTGGAGTCACCCGCCGTGGGGTGCGTCGTGGTGCACGGCGCGCAGGGGCCGGTGGCGCGCGGACGGCTCGGGTCCCACGACCTGGCGACCGGTCGGGTGACGGGCCGCGACCCCCTGGTCGCGTACGGGTCGCGGGCCCGGGCCGACCTCCTGCGCGTCGCCGGGCTGGAGGACGCGGGCGATCTCGTGGTCGTGTCCGCGGTCGGCCCGATGGGGCGGGTGCACGCCTTCGAGGGGCTCGTCGGCTCGCACGGCGGGCTCGGGGGCGCGCAGAGCGAGGCGCTGCTGCTGCACCCCACGGACCTCCCGGTGCCCGACGACGAGCGCGAGGACGTGGACGGGGCCCGCATGCTGGTGGGCGCGGAGGCGGTGCACCGGCGGCTCGTCGCCTGGCTCGCCGGGCTCGGCCTGCGGGAGGGCGCGTGACCGCGCCGGGCGAGCGTGCCCCCGCCACGGGGCTCCGGGTGACCTGGATCGGGCACTCGACCGTCGTCCTCGACGTCCCCCGCGCGGACGGCGGCGTCGCCCGGCTCGTCACCGACCCGCTGCTGCGGCGGCACGCCGGGGTCCTGCGGCGTCGGGGCGACCGGCCCGACGCCGAGGCGTGGCGGGGCGCCGACGCGGCCCTGCTGTCGCACCTGCACCACGACCACGCCGAGCTGGGCTCGCTGCGGCTGCTCGGCGACGTGCCGGTGCTCACGGCGCCCGCCAACGCCCGCTGGCTGCGCGGCAAGGGCCTGCGCGGCGTGGGCCTCGACCTGCCGCCCGCCCGCGACGTCGCGCACCATGGGCAGCTCCATGCGCAGCAGCACACCGGCTGGCGCGAGGTCGCCGGGGTGCAGGTGCGCCTGACCGCCGCGGTGCACGGCGACCGGCCGATGCCGCACCGTCCGAACGCCGCGAGCGGGCACCTGGTGCGCGGGCACGGCGCGACGGTCTGGGCGGTCGGGGACACCGAGCACCACCCGGGCATGGGGCGCGTGCGGGAGCTGGCCGGCGGGCGGGTGGACGTCGCCCTGGTGCCCGTGTCCGGCTGGGGCCCGCGGCTCTCGGGCGGTCACCTCGGCCCGCGCGGCGCCGCGGAGGTGTGCGCGGAGGTCGGGCCGCGGGTGGCGGTGCCGGTGCACTGGGGCACCTTGCACGTGCCCGGCGGGCAGCACCTGCCGCGCGGCTGGATGGACCGCGCCGGCGCGGCCTTCGCCGCCGCCTGCCGGCGGCTGGCGCCCGACGTGCGCGTGGTGGTCCTGCCGCCCGGCGGCCAGTGGCGCGACACGCCCGGCGACACTCCCGAGGATGACGACGGCCTCGAACACGTGTTCGGGTAGAGTCTGCCCCCAGGAGGGTCCTCGGACGTCGTCCTCCACAGCCGCGACGGGGCGCCCCGAGCATGTCGGTGGCGGCACGTACGGTCGACGACAACATGAGCACGCAGCCACGAACGCAGGCGCGCAGCCGCCGCGCCCAGAACGCAAAGGTGACCGACATGCCAGCACCGGCAGACCGCGAGAAGGCACTCGAGGCCGCGCTCGCCCAGATCGACCGCAGCTTCGGCAAGGGCTCGGTCATGCGCCTCGGCGACGAGGGCCGCGCGCCCGTCGAGGTCATCCCCACCGGCTCGATCGCGCTCGACGTGGCGCTCGGCATCGGCGGGCTCCCGCGCGGTCGGGTCGTCGAGATCTACGGCCCGGAGTCCTCCGGCAAGACGACGGTCGCGCTGCACGCCGTGGCCAGCGCCCAGCGGGCCGGCGGCATCGCGGCGTTCGTCGACGCCGAGCACGCCCTGGACCCGGAGTACGCCAAGAAGCTCGGCGTCGACACCGACGCCCTGCTGGTCTCGCAGCCGGACACCGGCGAGCAGGCCCTGGAGATCACGGACATGCTGATCCGCTCGGGCGCGCTGGACATCATCGTCATCGACTCGGTCGCGGCGCTGGTGCCGAAGGCCGAGATCGAGGGCGAGATGGGCGACAGCCACGTCGGTCTCCAGGCCCGCCTGATGTCGCAGGCGCTGCGCAAGATCACCGGCGCCCTGAGCGCGTCGGGCACCACCGCGATCTTCATCAACCAGCTCCGCGAGAAGATCGGCGTGTTCTTCGGCTCGCCGGAGACCACCACCGGTGGCAAGGCCCTGAAGTTCTACGCCTCCGTGCGCATGGACATCCGCCGCATCGAGACCCTCAAGGAGGGCACGGAGCCGGTCGGCAACCGCACCCGCGTCAAGGTCGTCAAGAACAAGATGGCCCCGCCGTTCAAGCAGGCGGAGTTCGACATCCTCTACGGGGTGGGCATCTCCCGCGAGGGCGGGCTCATCGACATGGGCGTGGAGCACGGCTTCGTGCGCAAGTCGGGTTCGTGGTTCACCTACGAGGGCGACCAGCTCGGCCAGGGCAAGGAGAACGCCCGCGCGTTCCTGCGGGACAACCCTGACCTCGCGAACGAGATCGAGAAGCGGATCAAGGAGAAGCTCGGCGTCGGCGCCAAGCTCGACGCGCCCGCGGCGGCGGCCCCCGCCGAGGGTGCCGCGGGCTCCGCGACCGGGTTGACCGTCGATCCGGCGCCGGCCGTCAAGGCGGGCGCCAAGGGCAAGAAGGCGCCGTTCTGACGGGCGCCGACCGGTCCGGCGCCGTCCCGGTCGCGGACGTGCCGGCGGGCGTCGTCCCCGCCGACACGACGTTCGTCGCGGTCGGCGGGGGAGGGCTCGCGTGACTTCGGGGGATACTGCCTCGGGCGGTCGCGGCGTGGGGAAGCGTCGCGGCCGCCGTCAGGGCTCCTCACGGGGAGCCGCCGGCTGGGCCGAGAGCTCGCCGGACGGCCCGGAGGACGGCGGCACGGCGCGGGCACGACAGCCGCGACGCACCGTGGCCGAGCGGCTCGAGGCCGGCGAGCTGACCGTCGAGGACGCCACGGAGAAGGCGCGCGAGACGCTGCTGCGGGTCCTCACGGCGGCGCCCAAGAGCCGCGCCGAGCTCGAGCAGTCGCTCGCCCGCAAGGGCTACCCCGAGTCCGTCGTGGGCCCGGTGCTGGACCGGTTCGACGAGGTGGGGCTGGTCGACGACGCCGCGTACGCCGACATGCTGGTCCGCACCCGGCACGCCGAGCGTGGGCTGTCGCGCCGTGCGCTCGCGATGGAGCTGCGTCGACGTGGCATCGCCGAGGACACCGCCGCCGACGCGCTCGAGCAGGTCGACCCCGACGACGAGCGCGCGGCGGCGCTCGCGCTGGCGCGCAAGCACGTGGCCCGCACGCGCGGGCTGGACCGTGACGTGCGCGTCCGCCGGGCCGTCGGGGCGCTCGGGCGCAAGGGCTACGCGCCGGGTGTCTCCTTCGGCGCCGTCCGCGACGCGCTGGCGGAGGAGGGCGAGGACGGTATCGACGACGACTTCGCCGTCGACGACGAGGCCGGAGGGATCGGCTGAGCACCGCGGAGAACGTCGCGGCCTGACTGTTCGGCGCACGGTTCGGCGCACGGCTCTGTGCCTGGCGCGTCTGACGACCATCGAGAGCCGGTGGCACGTACGAAGGGCTCCGGACGACACTGTCGTCCGGAGCCCTTCGTCACGAGCCGTGCAGGTCAGAGGACGCTGCCGCCTCCACCGCCGCCGGGGTCGCCGGCGGTGACCGGGGGCGCACCGGGGCCCTTCCCCGCGATCGCCACGGGGTTGCCGATGCCCGGTCCGGCCGCCGTCTGACCGGCGGTCCGACCGCTGAGGTACCGCGACAGCCAGCGGGCCACGGCGGTCAGCGCCCAGTTGATGACGATGAAGATCAGTGCCGCGACGGTCAGTGTCTGGAGGTTGTTGCTGTTGCCGTTGCCGAAGATCTGCGCCGCGCGCAGCAGCTCGTTGTAGGTGATGATCTGGCCGAGCGCGGTGTCCTTGAGCACGACCACCAGCTGCGACACGAGGGCGGGGAGCATCGCGATGAGGGCCTGGGGGAGCTGGATCGATCGCAGCACCTGCCCGCCGGTGAGCCCGACGGCGAGGCCGGCTTCGGACTGTCCCTTCGGCAGGTTGCCGACGCCCGCCCGCACCAGCTCCGCGATGACGGAGCCGTTGTAGAGGATGAGGGCAATCACGACGGCAAGGAACGCGGGGTCGTCGCTGATCCGGTTGAACCCGAACAGCAGCCAGAAGAAGACCATCATGAGCAGTACCGGCACGGCGCGGAAGAACTCCACGACCACGCCGCTGAGCCAGCGGACGGCCCGGACGCGCGCGAGCCGCCCGGAGCCGAAGACGAGCCCGAAGATAACGGCGCCCACGATCGCGTACCCGGCGGCCCGCAGCGTGTTCTGCAGGCCGGGGATGAAGTAGTTCTGCCAGGCGCTGGACGTGAAGATCGGCTCCCACAGTGCCGCGGCGAACTGACCCTTGGCGGCGAGCTGCACCACGACGAGCGCTGCGATGCCCAGCACGACGAGCGCGCCCAGGACGTTGCCGAGCACGATCCACCGCCGGGCGCGGGGCCCCGGGGCGTCGAAGAGGACGGACTGCTGAGAGCTCATCGGCGCACCGCCAGTCGGTTGGAGAGGTAGGTGGTGAGCAGGCCGATGGGGATCACGAGCACCGCGAAGCCGATCGCGAAGATCATGAAGATCGCGTAGATGTAGTTCGCGTTGCTCTCGATCATCTCCCGCATGAGGGTCGAGGTCTCCGTGGAGACGCTCACCGCCACGGCGACCGTCGAGTTCTTGAGCAGCGCGATCAGGGTGTTGCCGAGGGGCGCGATCGCGCCGCGGAACGCCTGCGGCAGGATGATCAGTCGGGCGGCGGGCAGGAACGACAGGCCGATCGCGCGGGCGGCCTCCGCCTGGCCCAGCGGCACGGTGTTGACGCCCGAGCGGATCGCCTCGCACACGAACGCCGCGTGGTACACGGTCAGGCCGATCACGCCGAACCGGAAGAAGTTCTGCGCGAAGTCGTCGGACAACGTGATCTGCAGCTGCGTCCAGACCGCCAGGAACAGGAACGTCATGATGACGGTGAGCGGCGTGTTGCGCAGGATGTTCACGTACGCCGCGCCGGCCCACTGCAGGCTCGCGATGGGCGAGATCCGCATGAGGGCCAGGATCGTGCCGAGGATCAGGGAGCCGATCGCGGCCCAGAACGTCAGCTGGATGTTGACCCAGAACGCGCTCACGACGGGGTACTCGGCGAACAGGGCGCCGAACTGGGACAGGAAGTCACCCACGGTGTGTCAGCCTCCCGGGGGGTGGTGCGGCGGGAACCGCGGTGGACGGACGAGTGTCGACGAACGAGGGGGGCGGCGCGGCGGCGCCGCCCCCCTCGTGCCGATCGGGCGGTCGGACGACCTCGTCAGGCGCAGGCGTCCGGCGTCGGCGGGTTGAGGTCGGCGTTCGGCGTGTAGCCGGTGCCCTCGGTGTTCGAGGTCACGGCCTCCTCCCACGACCCGTCCTCGATCATCTCCGTGATCGCGGCGTTGATGTCCTCGCAGGTGTCGTTGTCCTGCGGCAGCCCGACGCCGTAGTTCTCCTCGGAGAACGGGGCGCCGACGACCTTCACCTTGCCCTTGTTGGCGTCCTGCGCGGCGAGGCCGGCGAGGATGATGTCGTCGGTCGTCACGGCGTCGACCTGGCCGGCCGTGAGCGCGGTGACGCACTCGGCGTAGCCCGGACGCTCGACGAGCTGCACGCCCTCGGCGTACTCGTCCTTGATGCGCTGCGCCGACGTGGAGCCGGTCACCGAGCAGAGGTTCTTGCCCTCGAGCGTCTCGGGGCCGGTGATGTCGGTGTTGTCCTCGGCGACGAGGAGGTCCTGGCCGGCGATGAAGTACGGGCCGGCGAACGCGACCTGCTCCTTGCGCTCGTCGGTGATGGAGTAGGTCGCGAAGATCATGTCGACCTGGCCGGTCTGCAGCATCGTCTCGCGGTTGGCCGACGGCGCCTCGACCCACTCGATCTGGTCCTCGGAGTAGCCGAGCTTCTCCGCCACGTAGCGGGCGACGTCGGTGTCGAAGCCCGTGTACTCGCTGCCGTCCTGGTAGCCCAGGCCCGGCTGGTCGAACTTGATGCCGATCTTGATGGTGTCGCCGCCCCCGGAGCCCCCGGTCTCCTCGCCGCCATCACCGCCGACCTCACCGCCGCCGCATGCGGCGAGCGTGAGAGCGGTCAGTGCGGCGAGCGTGGCGGCCCCTGCGTGTCGTGTGCGCATCGTTCTTACCCTTCGTTGTGGTCGCCCGGACGGGCCGGGGACGCCGATGTCAGGTCCCGGACCGCGCGGCCGGCGGGGGTTCCCGCCCTTGCGTGGCTGTGGTCTTGGGTGGGTCAGGTCGTGGGCGGTCAGTGGGAGAGGATCTTCGACAGGAAGTCCTTGGCGCGGTCGCTCTTCGGCGCGGTGAAGAACTCCTCGGGGGTGGCCTCCTCGACGATCTGGCCGTCCGCCATGAAGACGACGCGGTTCGCGGCTTTGCGGGCGAAGCCCATCTCGTGCGTCACGACGATCATCGTCATGCCCTCCTTCGCGAGCGCGACCATGACGTCGAGGACCTCGTTGATCATCTCCGGGTCGAGCGCCGAGGTGGGCTCGTCGAACAGCATCACCTTGGGCTTCATCGCCAGGGCCCGGGCGATCGCGACACGCTGCTGCTGCCCGCCCGAGAGCTGGGCGGGCATCTTCTGGGCCTGGTTCTTCACCCCGACCCGGTCGAGCAGCTCGAGGGCGCGCTCCTTCGCGGCACCCGAGCGCTCCTTGCGGACCTTGACCGGCCCGAGCGTGACGTTCTCCAGGATCGTCTTGTGCGCGAAGAGGTTGAACGCCTGGAACACCATGCCGACGTCGGCCCGCAGCTTCGCGAGGGCCTTGCCCTCCTCGGGCAGGGGCTGACCGTCGATGTGGATCTCCCCGGAGTCGATCGTCTCGAGCCGGTTGATCGCCCGGCACAGGGTCGACTTCCCAGAGCCGGACGGGCCGATGACCACGAGCACCTCGCCCCGGCGCACGGTGAGGTCGATGTCCTGCAGGACGTGCAGCTCGCCGAAGTGCTTGTTGACGTTCTTCAGCTCGACGAGCGGGGCACCGAGGGAGGCCGACGCCTCGGCAGGGTCGGTCGTCGTGGTCGCATCGCCGTGATCCATCTCTCGAACCTATCCACTCGGTGTTTCCGCGACCAGCACCGGGTTGTCCGGTTCCGCAACGGTTCAGTAACAGTGCACGCGCCGTGCGCGTGGTCCGAGTCCCGGCGGCGGCGACCGCCCGGCTCGCGCGTCGTGCCTCGGACGTCGCGGGGTGGCGTCGTCGAGCAGCGCTGTCGAGCGATGGGGTGGGTCGCCTCGTCGGGGCCCGGCCGTCCGGCACCGTACCCTAGATGCGATGTCCAGTACCACGCAGAGCCCCGCCGTGTCGGCCCGTCCCACGGACGCGCCGTCCGGCCAGCGCACCTATCTCGTGCGCACCCTGGGCTGCCAGATGAACGTGCACGACTCGGAGCACATGGCCGGCATGCTCGAGCAGGCCGGATACTCGCGCGCCGCCGCAGAGGACGAGGCGGCGAGCCGCGCCGACGTCGTCGTGATCAACACCTGCGCCGTGCGTGAGAACGCCGCGACGCGGCTCTACGGCAACCTCGGGCAGCTCGCCGGGATCAAGGCGGACCGGCCCGGGATGCAGATCGCCGTGGGCGGCTGCCTCGCGCAGAAGGACCGCGGCGAGATCGTGTCCAAGGCCCCGTGGGTGGACGTCGTCTTCGGCACGCACAACCTCGACGCCCTGCCCGTGCTCCTCGAGCGTGCGCGGCACAACGCCGAGGCCCAGGTGGAGATCGCGGAGTCGCTGCAGGTCTTCCCGTCCACGCTGCCGACGCGGCGCGAGTCCGTCTACGCGGGCTGGGTGTCGATCTCCGTGGGCTGCAACAACACCTGCACGTTCTGCATCGTGCCGCACCTGCGCGGCAAGGAGCGCGACCGCCGTCCGGGGGAGGTCCTGGCCGAGGTGGAGGCGCTCGTGGCCGCCGGCGCGGTCGAGGTGACGCTGCTGGGCCAGAACGTCAACAGCTACGGCGTCGAGTTCGGCGACCGCGGCGCGTTCGCGAAGCTGCTGCGCGCCTGCGGCACCATCGAGGGGCTCGAGCGGGTCCGCTTCACCTCCCCGCACCCCGCCGCGTTCACCGACGACGTCATCGACGCCATGGCCGAGACGCCGAACGTCATGCCCAGCCTGCACATGCCGCTGCAGTCGGGCTCCGACCGCGTGCTGCGCGCCATGCGCCGCTCGTACCGGTCGGCGAAGTTCCTCGGGATCCTCGACCGCGTGCGGGCCGCGATGCCGGACGCCGCGATCACCACCGACATCATCGTGGGCTTCCCGGGCGAGACCGAGGAGGACTTCCGCGAGACGCTGCGCGTCGTGGAGGCCTCGCGGTTCAGCTCGGCGTTCATGTTCCAGTACTCGCCGCGCCCCGGGACCCCGGCCGCGACCATGGACGAGCAGCTGCCCAAGGAGGTCGTGCAGGAGCGGTTCGAGCGACTGATGGCCCTGCAGGAGCGCATCGCCGGCGAGGAGGCCGCGCGCCAGGTCGGCCGCACGCTCGACGTCCTCGTCTCCGAGGGGGCGGGCAAGAAGGACGGCGCCACCCATCGGCTGTCCGGCCGCGCCCCCGACAACCGCCTCGTGCACCTCGCGCTGCCCGCCGACCTGCTCGGCGACATCGATTCTCAGGTGGCCGCAGGGGCCGAGCGCCTTGCCGGCGCGCCCACGTCCCTCGACGACCCGCGCCTCGCGGACGCCGTGGCCCTGGACCCTCGCCTGCCGCGCCCGGGGGACGTCGTGACCGTGGGCGTCACGCGGTCGGCGCCGCACTTCCTCGTCGCGGACGCGGTGCTCGACGGCGGCGCGTACGCCGTGCGCCGGACGCGTTCGGGCGACGCGTGGGCGCAGCGGGAGACGGCGCGGCTCGGCGGGGGCGAGGACGAGCACTCCCACGGCGGGGCGGCGCCCTCCTCGGGCCCGGTCGTGCTCGGGATGCCGTCGCTGCGGGGCTGACCCGGCGCGCGGCGGCGGCTCAGGAGTCGTCGAGCCCCGGACCGCCCGGCGTCATCGCGCCCACGGTGCTGAAGAACTGCGACGAGGTGACGAGCCCGCAGGACACGGTGGCGGCGAGCTGCTCGTCCGTCGCGCCGTGCTCGAAGTCCGCGGACACCTCGGCGTAGAGCGCGAGCCCCTCGCCCTCCGGCCGTGCGTACACCTTGGGCCACACCCGTTCGCGGTTCCAGTCGTTCACGGCCTGGAGCACCGCGAGGCGGGCGCCCTCGGGCACGGTCCCGGCCCAGCGGCCCCGCACCTGCAGGATCTCGTCGTGGTCGCCGAGCAGCAGGAACCAGAACCGGTTGCCGTCCCAGGTCCCCGTGACGTCGCCGTCGTCGTCAGTGCGGAACCGGTAGCCGCGGCGGGTCAGGTCGTCGGCCACGCGGGTGCGCGAAAGCGGCCTCGGCACGGTGCCGCGTGCGCGGCCCGCCGGGCGGTCCGCCCGTGCGGCCACGCGCGCGCCCGCATCCTGCACGGCCTCCTGGACGACGCGGCCGACCGCGTCCGCGGCACGCCGGACACCGCCGAGCAGGCGACGGCCGACGCCGGCGGACCGGCCCGGGGCGCTCACGACGCGTCCCGCAGCGGGTCGCGGAACGTGGTGTCGAGGTGCTCGAAGAACATCGACCCCGTGCTGAGGCCGCACTGCAACAGCTGGTCGAGCTGGGCCTCGCCCACCGCGCTGCCGACGTCCACCGTGACCTCCGCGCACACGACGACGGAGCCGTCGTCCCGCACGCGGACGTACGTCTTGGGCCAGATCCGCTCGGCGTTCCACTCGTTGCAGACCTCGAGGATCTCCCCGAGCCGGTCGATGCTGAGGTCGCGGTGCCACTGGCCGCGCACCTGGAGCACCTCCGACCGCTCGCCCAGCACGAGGAAGTAGAACAACCAGCCGTGCCACAGGCCACCCACGTCACCGTCGGAGTCGACGAAGTAGGAGAACCCGGACCGTTCCAGCCAGTCCGTGACGCGGTCGCGCGACAGCGGGGCCATCGCGTCGTCGCCGCCGACCTCATCGGCGAGCAGACCCTCGATCCGGTCGTGGAGCTCGTCGTCCCGAAGGTCGCCCACGAGCTCGTCCTCCCGGCCGGCGGAGGTCGGCCGGATCTTGCTTGCCCGGCGTGAACCGAAGAACCTCACCCGTCCACGCTACACGTCGGCGCCCACGGAGGGCCTCGCGCGTCCAGGCGCGGGCGGCGTCGCGGGCGGGCCCGGAGCCCGGTTGCCGCGGCCGAGCCGTCCACGAGCCGGCCCCGGGCTGCGGCGCGGGTAGGTTGGTCGCGTGCCAGCCCGCGCCGTCGTCCTGCCCGGAACGTCCCTGCTCGTGCCCGGTGCCGGCGGGGGCGCCGACCGCCTCGGCGACGTGCGGCGCGTCGTCGACGCGGCGCTCGACCGTCTCGTGGCCGCGGCCGTGGCGGCGTCCTCCGCGGACGGTGGCCGTGACGCACCTCTCGTCGTGCTGGCTCCGGTGCCTCGCGGCGCGGCGGGCGGCTTCGGCCTCCGGCGGCCGTCCCTCGCCGGGGCGGGCGTCGTCGACCGCTGGGTGCCTGACGTCGTCGCATGGCCGCGAGCCCACGGGGCGCTCGTCCCGGCCGCGCACCTGCCTGCCTCGGTGGCGCTCGTCGCGCTGCGGGGCGCGCTGCTGCGGGCGGGCGTGGACGCCTCGCCCTTCGCCGTCCTCGAGGTGTCCGACGCCGTCGAACCACCGGCCGACGGCGTCGCCGCGCTGAGCCGCGCCGCCGCGGTCGTCGTCGCGGGCGGCGCCCCGCCCGGGACACCCGGCGCCGCCGCGGTCCCCGACCCTGCGCCCGGCGACCGTGCGGCCGACCCGGTGCTCCTCGCCCCGGCAGTGTCGGCCCTCCTGGGTGCCGCCGTCGCACCGGGTCGGTGGTCCTGGCGTGTCACGACCGTCCCGGGCGGTCACGAGCACCTTCCGGCGTCCTACGGGGTCGCCGAGGGCGTCGCCGGCTGACCGGCCCGGCCGACCGAGCCGGCCGACGAAGGGCCGGCGCGGGTCGCGCCTGTGCGTCAGGGGACGAGCGACGCGGCGACGGCGTCCGCCTCCTCGGTGCGGCCCAGGCCCCGCAGGGTGTCGACCAGGTGGTCGGCGACGGTCGCCAGGTCCGCCGGCGCGCCCGCTGCCGCGAGGCCCTCGAGGGCGGCCCGCAGCGGGTCGACGGCCGCGGCCGCGTCGCCTGCGGCCCGCAGCGCGCTGCCCGCGAGCCAGAACGCGTGCGCGGCGTCGAAGGGTAGGCCCGCCCGGCCGAACTCCTCGGCCACGGCCTCCGCCTGTCGTGCCGCCTCGGCGTGCTGTCCGGCCGTCGCGACGAGGCGCGCCCGCACGTCCCGCAGCTGCCGCTGCTCGGCGGCGACGAACGCGGCGCGGCGGGCGCCGAGCTCTTCGGTCGACGCGGGGGTCGGCGCGGCGGGGGCGTCGCCCGCCGGCCGCGCGAGATCGCCCAGCACCCGCTCGACGGCCGTGAGGGCGGGCTCGACGTCGCCGGTACGGGCCTGGACCGCGGCGGCGGCGCGCACGACGGGGCCGACGTAGGCGGGGTCCGTGCCCGCGGCCCGGAGCAGGCCGACGGCCCGCAGGAACGCGGGCACGGCGCCCTCGTCGTCGCCCAGGAGGGCGGCCACCTGCGCGGCCTCCGCCAGGGCGAAGCCCGCGTCCTCGAGACGGCCGGCCTCCTCGGCCAGGCGGGCGGCCGTGAGGTAGGCCGCGGAGGCCTCGACGGGGTCCGGCTCGACCTCCGCCCGCACGAGGGCGGCCGCGACCGGGTCGGTGTCCGGGCCGTCGTCCGTCAGCCCGGAGAGGTCGACCCCGGCCGGGGAGGAGGCGTCCGACCCCGCGAGGGACAGGGGCACGGCCCCGGGGGCCGTGCCCGGCGCGGTCGCGTCCGACGCGGCGGCGCCGGCGGCGGCTCGCTCGGCGGCGGCGAGCACGCCGAGCTCGACGGGCAGGCGCTTGGCCTGTCGCGCCCACGCGGCGTCGAGCAGACGGGCGTGGCGGTCCGTGCCGTGCCGGGCGTCGAAGGCGCGGGCGATCGGCGCGAGCTCGGCGCGGGCCCAGGCGTCGAGCTCGGCGACCGTGCGCGCGGGGACGCCCGCGAGCGAGACGGGCGTGTCGCCGTGCGTCTCGCACAGCGCGCCCGTGGCGACCGCGACGTGGGTGAGGACGGCGAGCCGCTCGCCCGGCGAGTCGGACACCGTGAGGTGGTCGGGGTAGGCGTGCAGGAGACGCAGTGCGCGGTCCGCGTGCCCGGTGCGGGCGAGGAACTCCACGTGGCGGGACACGGCGATCTCCTTCGAGACCGCGGCCTCGAGGTGGCTCATCGCGCTGCGGTGCACCGCGGCGGCGCCCGCGGCGTCCCCCAGGTCCAGCAGCAGCAGCTCGAGCAGGGACTCCATCCCCGCGGGCTCGTCGCCGCAGGTGGCGCCCGACGCGACGGCGGCGCTCACGACGTCGGCCGCCTCCCGCACGCGGCCCGTCTCCGCGAGGTACTCCGCCTGGCCGGCAGGCAGGCAGGCGCCGCAGTCGGAGAACGAGTCCCGTGGCGTGGTGATCCAGGTGCGATAGGCCTCCTCGGTGCCGGGGGCGCCCTGGGCGCGCAGCCAGGCGAACCGCTCGCCGGCCACCGCGCTGGTCCCGTTCCCGGCGAGCGCGTACCGGCGCTCCATGTCGTCGAGCGTCGCGTCGAGCTGTGCGGTGGGCACGGCGGGGAAGCGGGCGAGCAGGCCGACCATCCACTTGAACGACCAGAACAGCGAGTGCGTGTCGCTGCCGTCGAACAGCTCGGGGTGCTCGTCCCACCACCGCAGCAGCTGGGTGAAGGGCAGGAACGCCTTCTCCGCCTCGGGGGTGGAGGTGTAGGAGTCCACCAGCGTGAACAGGGCGTAGGCGCGGGCCTCGTCCGGCCCCTCCGTCGTGATGCGGGCGACCTCCTGCTCCGCGGCGGCGCTGCGCGCGACGCCGTACGGCATGCTCATGATCGTCGAGACGGCGCGGTTCGCCTCGTCCAGGGTGCGGGTCATCGGGCGTCGTCCTCGGTCTCTCGCCCGGCGGGAGTCCCGGGCTCGGCTGTACGGGGCTCGGCGGTACGGGGGTCGGTCGTACGGGGGGCGGGCAGAGCGCGCTCGAGCAGCGTGCGCAGGGCGTCGTCGAGCAGGCCCGCCTCGGCGCCGGCCAGCGGCCGGCCGGAGGCGAGCAGCGCGGTGACGTACAACGAGCGCGCGCCGGCGGCACGGACGGGCGCGTCGCCGGCGGCGAGCAGCGCCCGCACCGTCGGGTTGGCGTCGTTCAGCACGAGCCGGCGGGCGCGGGCCGGGCCGGCCAGGCCGGCCAGCACCGCGCCCCACACGTCGGTGGCGTCCCCGACCGGCGCGGCCGCGTCGCGGGCCTGGCGCGCGTGCTCCCCGTCCCGGTCGGTGAGCAGCATGGCCGGCACCTCGGCGGGGGAGAAGACGCGCAGCTGCACGTCGCAGTCCTGGTCGGCGAGGTCGTCGCCCAGCGCGGCGAGCGCGTCGGTGACCTCGAGCTCGCGCAGGGGTGCCACCTCGCCCAGCACGGCTTCGAGGTCCCCGGGCGCGACGGGCGCGAGGTGCCACCGCGGCCGACGCCGCGCGACGCGCGCCAGCAGGTCGGCGTCGTAGACGTACCCGGCGTTGAGCACCGGGAGCCCCTGGGCGGCGGCGACCGCGGCCACCCGCCGGTACTCCTCGACGCTCGTGGTCCACAGCACCCGCGCGGGCGCCTCGCCGTCCACGGGCTCGGCCAGGTCGGCGAGGGTGCGCGTGCCGAGGGTCGTCTCGAACGGCAGCACCCGGGCGGCCAGGTCGAGCATCGCGTCGTCCTGCACCGCCAGGGCGCGGACGGCGAGGTGGTGCGTGGCCAGGAAGGACCGCGCCAGCGGCGACGGCTCGGCCAGCGTCTCGAGGGTCCAGGCGCGCACCCGCTCGCCGAGGGCCTCGCGGGTGGCGAAGAGGACGTCGTCCTCGAACAGGCCCTCGCGCGACGCCGTCGGCCGTAGGGCCGACGTGTCGACGACGCAGCGGACGAAGAACGCCCACTCGGGCAGGAGGCTCTCGACGCCCGTGCCGAGCAGCATGCGCTTGAGCGACACCCGGTGGTGCGCCGCCGTCGTGGGAGCCACGGCGGCGGGGAGCACGAACGCGACGCCGGTGAGGCCCGCGACCGGCAGGTCGAGGTCGATGTGCGCCAAGGGCGTGAAGCCGAGGGTGCGCTCGCAGTACCCCGCCAGGGCCCGCGCGCGCTCGGCGTCGTCCGCGAACGTCGCCCGCCAGGGCAGCTCGCCGCCGCTGAGGCGACGCCGCACCGATCCGCCGTCCTCGAGACGCACCTCGACCGACACGTCCACGGGCAGCAGCCCGCCGAAGTCGGACGCGAGGGCCGCCACCGTGTCGGGCTCGAGCCAGTGCTCGGCGTCCCGCAGCGGGCGCAGCCGCACGATGCTGCCGGGCCCGGCGGGCGCGCCCGGGTCGGCGGGGTCGAGCTCCGTGAGCTCGTACCGGCCGTCGGCGAACCCGCGCCAGCGCACCGGCGGCGCCTGCGGGTCGCGCGCCGAGCGGGACACGAGGTCGATCTCGTCGGCCACCATGAACGCCGACAGCAGGCCGATCCCGAACTGGCCGAGGAACTCCGCCCGCCCGCCCCCGAAGCCCGCGCCGAGCGCGCCGGCGAGCGGGTCGGCGTCGCGCTTCGAGCTGCGCCCGATGGTGGCCAGCAGGTCGCGGGCCTCGTCGACGGTGAGCCCGACGCCCGTGTCGTGCACCTCGAGACCGCCGTCGTCGAGCGGGCGGAGCAGGACGCGCGCGGGAGCGCCGGCGTCCAGGGCGCGGCGCGCGGTGATCGCGTCGACGCCGTTCTGCAGCAGCTCGCGCAGGTAGACGCGCGGGCTGGAGTACAGGTGCCGGCTCAGCAGCTCGACCAGGCCGCGCAGGTCGACCTGGAAGGCGTCGGTGCCGCTGGTCACCGGGCGTCGCCCGCCGCGGCCCCGGCCTCGGCGTCGGTCTCTGCCGCCGGGTAGCGCTCGTCCAGCATCTCGAAGAACGACAGGCCGGTGGCGAGCCCGCAGTCGACGATGCGCTCGAGCTGCTCGTCGTTCACCCCGCTGCGCAGGTCGGTGGCCACCTCCGCGAACACCACCACGCCCGACCCGTCGTCCTCCGGGCGGGCGAAGACCTTCGGCCAGATGCGCCCGACGTTCCACTCGTTGAGGAGCGCGGTCAGCGGCCCGAGCTCGGAGACCGGGATCGTGCGGCTCCACCGGCCCCGGATCTGCAGGATCCCCTGCGGCTCGCCCACGAGCAGGAAGTAGAAGGTGTTCTCGTCCCAGACCCCGCCGAGGTCGCCGTCGTCGTCGATCCCGAAGTACCACTCGCGGCGCGTCATCAACGCCGCGAGGCGGTCCTGGGAGAGCGGAGCGGGGGCGGCGGGCGCCGTGTCGGTGGGCTTGGTGAAGAAGGCCATGGGTCCTCGTCTGTCCGGGATCCCGGCGCGCGCGTGCTATCCGGGCATCGTGGGGTGGCGAAGGACACTCTAACGAGCACGTCCGACAGGCCGGCGGCGGCGGGCTAGGGTCGTGCGCGTGAGCGCACCATCACCCACCCCGGCACCCATCCCGGCACCCTCCCCGGGCCCCGCCGCCGTGGTCGTCGCCGTCGTCGGTCCGACGGCGACGGGCAAGTCGGACCTGGCGCTCGACCTGGCGCGGGCCCTGTCGCCGTCCGGAGCCGGTGCGCACGACGTCCTGCGGGGGACCGCCGACGCCGAGATCGTCAACGCGGACGCGTTCCAGCTCTACCGCGGCATGGACGTCGGGACGGCGAAGGTACCGGTCGCCGAGCGGCGCGGGGTCGCGCACCACCAGCTCGACGTCCTGGACCCGCGCGAGGACGCGTCCGTGGCGCGGTACCAGAGCGCGGCGCGCGCCGACCTGGACGCGATCGCGGGGCGCGGGGCGCGGGCAGTCGTCGTCGGGGGCTCCGGCCTGTACGTGCGCGCGCTGCTCGACCACCTGGACTTCCCCGGCACGGACCCGGTCGTGCGGGCGCGCCTCGAGGACCGCGCCGAGCAGGAGGGACGGCGGGCGCTGCACGACGAGCTCGCCCGTCTCGACCCCGACGCCGCGGCGTCGATCGGGCCGCACAACACGCGCCGGATCGTCCGCGCGCTCGAGGTCATCGAGCTCACCGGCCGCCCGTACACCGCCAACCTGCCCCGCCAGGAGCACGTCCGCCCGACCGTCCAGATCGGGCTCGACTGCGACCGCGAGGCGCTCGACGCGCGCGTGGCGGGGCGGGTGGACCGGATGTGGGAGGAAGGCCTCGTCGACGAGGTGCGGTCGCTCGCCTCCCCGGAACAGGGCGGCACGGGCGCGGGCCTGGGCACGACGGCGGCCCGCGCGGTCGGCTATGCCGAGCTGCTCGCCTGCTGGCGGGGGGACCTCACGCTCGACGCCGCGCGCGAGGCGATCGTCGCGAACACGCGCCGCCTGGCGCGCAAGCAGATGGGCTGGTTCGGCCGGGACCCGCGCGTGCGCTGGCTCGACGCGGGCTCGCCCGACCTGCTCGACGAGGCGCTCGCGGCGGTGCGCGCCGCCGACGCGGGGCGGCTGCCCGAGCCGGGGATCGCGCCCGTGCGCCGTAGTCTGGGCTCATGACGCTGCGCTTCACCAAGGGTCACGGCACCCAGAACGACTTCGTGCTGCTGGCCGACACCCGGGGCGATCTCGAGCTGACCCCCGACCAGGTGCGGCGCCTGGCCGACCGGCGCGCCGGCATCGGTGGCGACGGCGTCATCCGGCTCGCGCCCACCGCGGCCGTCGCCCGCGCGGGCGAGGCCGTCGCCGACCGGGTGCTCGCCGAGGAGCCCGCCGCGATCTGGTTCATGGACTACCGCAACGCCGACGGCTCCGTCGCGCAGATGTGCGGGAACGGCGTGCGCGTCTTCACCGCGTTCGCCGAGCAGCTCGGCCTCGCGGACCTCGACGACGGGCAGGAGCTCGCGCTCGGCACCCGTGCCGGCGTGCGCCGGGTCCGCAAGGAGCCCGGCGGCTGGTACGCGGTCGACATGGGCCCGTGGGCCCTGCCCGGCGGAGAGGAGGCCGCGGCCCGCGGCGCCGATGCCGCCGTGCTGGTGCACGGCTGGGACGCACCGCGCCCTGCGCTGAGGGTGGACATGGGCAACCCGCACACGGTGGTCGCCCTCGCACGGGCGTCGGAGCTGGCGGAGGCCGACCTGACGCGGGCGCCCGAGGTCGACCCGCTGCCCCCCGAGGGGACGAACGTCGAGCTGGTGGTCCCGCTCGCCGAGACGGTGGACCCCGACGGGCGGGCGGTCGGGCACGTGCGGATGCGCGTGCACGAGCGCGGCGTGGGCGAGACGCAGTCCTGCGGCACCGGGGCGTGCGCCGCGGCGCTCGCGGTCCGGACGTGGGCTGCGGCGGGCGCCGAGGGCCCGGTGCCGGACGTGTGGGAGGTCGAGGTGCCCGGAGGCCTGGTCCGCGTCCGCCTGCTCGACGGCGGGCACGTGGAGCTCGCCGGCCCGGCGGAGCTGGTGTTCAGCGGCGAGACGGAGCTCGCGGAGCTCTGACCGGGGCGCTCGACGCGCCGGCGTCAGTCGACCCGGAGCACGCGGAATCCCTTGGACGACGCCGTGCGCTCGACGCCGCGGCCCAGCTCGCCCTCGATCCAGCGCGCGAGCGAGTCCGAGCCCAGGTTCTTCTGCACCACCAGCCACGCCTCGCTCCCTGCCGCGAGCCGGGGGAGCCAGGCGCGCAGCAGGTCGTGCAGCACCGCCTTCCCGACCCGGATCGGCGGGTTCGACCAGATCGCGGCGAACCGCACGTCGTCCGGCACCTCCTCGGCGCGCACGGCGCGCACGTTCTCCAGCCCGAGGCGCGCCGCCGTCGAGCGCAGCAGGTCGAGGGCGCGCTCGTTGACGTCCACGGCCCACACGGTGGCGCCAGGGGACGCGAGCGCCATCGAGAGCGCGATCGGCCCCCAGCCGCAGCCGAGGTCGAGCAGGTCGCCCTCGGCGGGCGGGGCCGGCACCTCGCGCAGCAGCACGCGGGTCCCCTTGTCGACGCCGCCGGGGGAGAAGACGCCGGAGGCGACGTCCACCTCGACCTCCCGGCCGGCGAGCTCCACGACGGCGCGACGGCGCTCGGCGGCCGAGGCCGGCTGTGCGGTGAAGTAGTGGTCGGGCTCCTCGCTCACCCGGCGATCCTAGGTCGCGCCCGCCGCGCCGTCGTCCTCCGCACCGTCCCTCCGCACCGTCCCTCCCGCCGTCGGCCCGCCGTCCGCCCGCTGTCCGCCCAGGGAAAAACTCTCCGCCGGGACGATCTCGCGTGGGACCCTTGTTGTACTCCTACGGCGGCCGGACCGCCGACCCCGACCCGAGAGGCACACCTTGACCCACACCCCGACCAACCCCGACACCCCGCAGGCCGACGAGACCGCCGGGGGCGCCGGCGCCGAGACCTCGGCGGACGCGCGCCGCGAGGCCGAGCGCGACGCCCAGGCGATCGCGCAGGACGTCGTCGCCCGGGTGCTCGCACGGGCCGGGACGGCGCGGTCCGAGGGCGCCACGGTGCACACCTCCCACGACGGTGACCAGCTCGACCTCGAGGAGCGCATCTCCCTGCGCCGCGTCGCCGGGCTGTCCACCGAGCTCGAGGACGTCACCGAGGTCGAGTACCGCCAGCTCCGCCTGGAGCGCGTGGTGCTCGTCGGCCTGTACTCCGGCGGCGAGGCCGCGGCGCGCGAGGCCGAGGTCTCGCTGCGCGAGCTCGCCGCGCTCGCCGAGACCGCCGGCTCGCAGGTCCTCGACGGGCTGCTGCAGCGTCGCCAGAAGCCCGACCCGGGCACGTACCTCGGGTCCGGCAAGGCGGCTGAGCTGGCGGAGGTCGTCGCGTCCGTCGGCGCGGACACCGTCGTCGCCGACACCGAGCTGGCTCCCTCCCAGCGCCGCGCGCTGGAGGACATCGTCAAGGTCAAGGTGGTCGACCGCACCGCGCTGATCCTCGACATCTTCGCCCAGCACGCCAAGTCGCGGGAGGGCAAGGCCCAGGTCGAGCTCGCCCAGCTCGAGTACCTGCTGCCGCGCCTGCGCGGCTGGGGCGACTCGATGTCCCGCCAGGCCGGTGGCCAGGTGGGCGGCCAGGGCGCCGGCATGGGCTCCCGCGGCCCCGGCGAGACGAAGATCGAGCTGGACCGCCGCCGGATCCGCAACCGGATGGCCAAGCTGCGCCGCGAGATCGCGGCCATGGCGCCGGGCCGCGAGACCAAGCGTCTGGACCGCAAGCGGCACGGCGTGCCGAACGTGGCGATCGCCGGCTACACGAATGCGGGCAAGTCGTCGCTGCTGAACGCGCTCACCGACGCGGGCGTCCTCGTCGAGAACGCCCTGTTCGCCACGCTGGACCCGACCGTCCGCAAGGCCCGCACGGAGGACGGCCGGCCGTACACCTTCACGGACACCGTCGGGTTCGTGCGGCACCTGCCGCACCAGCTCGTCGAGGCGTTCCGGTCCACGCTGGAGGAGGTGGGCGACGCCGCGCTGCTGCTGCACGTGGTCGACGTCTCCCACCCGGACCCCGAGGGCCAGATCGCGGCGGTGCGCGAGGTGCTCGCCGAGATCCCCGGGATCGCGGACGTGCCCGAGGTCGTCGTGCTCAACAAGGCCGACGTCGCCGACCCGGCCGTGGTCGGCCGGGTGCAGCGCCGCGAGCGGCGCAGCGTCGTCGTGTCCGCGCACTCCGGCGAGGGCATGGCCGAGCTGCGGGAGCTCATCGCGGCCGAGCTGCCGCAGCCGCACGTCGAGATCGACCTGGTCGTCCCGTACTCCCGCGGCGACCTGGTGCACCGCGTGCACGAGGCGGGAGGCAACGTGGCAGAGGAGCACCTCGCCGAGGGCACCCGTCTGCGCGGTCGCGTGGACGAGGCGCTCGCGGCCGACCTCAAGGCGGCCGCTGTCGCGGGCTGACGCCCGTGGCGGCGCCGTGCGCCGGCGGGTCGCCGCCGGAGCGGGCTGTGGGCGGACGCCGGGGAGGGTCGGTGACGCGCCCTAGGATCGACGGGTGACCTCCGCCGACGCCCCCGACGCCCCGCAGCTCCTCGACCTGGCGGTGGGGGCCCTCGGCGGTGGACGCCGGGAGGGCCAGCGCCGCATGGCCGAGGCCGTGGCGGAGGCGGTCGACGACGGCCGGCACCTCCTGGTCCAGGCGGGTACGGGGACCGGCAAGTCGCTCGCCTACCTCGTCCCGGCCGTGCGGCACGCGGTCGTCGACGGCAAGCGGGTCATCGTCTCCACCGCCACGCTCGCCCTGCAGCGCCAGGTGGTGACGCGCGACCTGCCGCTGGTCGCCGAGACCGTGGGGCCGAAGCTGCCCCGCGCGCCCAAGGTGGCCCTCCTCAAGGGCTGGCACAACTACCTGTGCAAGCACAAGGTGACCGGCGGCTACCCGGTCGAGGGCGCGACGCTCTTCGACCTGCCCGCCGACCCCGGACCCGGCGAGGGGGCGGGAGCCGAGCAGCACCCGGCGCCTCCGGGCCCGCCCGGGCCTCCCCGGCGCGGCGGGCGGGCGGACGACACCGCGACGCTGGCCGACCACGTGCGCCGCCTGCACTCCTGGGCCGACGAGACCGACACCGGAGACCGGGACGACCTCGTGCCCGGCGTCCCCGACAAGGCCTGGCGCCAGGTGTCCGTGACCGCCCTGGAGTGCCTCGGCCAGCGTTGCCCGCTCCTCGCGGAGTGCTTCCCCGAGCGGGCCCGCGCCGCGGCACGCGACGCCGACGTCGTCGTCACCAACCACGCCATGCTCGGCATCGCCGTCTCCGGGAACCCGGGCGTCCTGCCCGAGCACGACGCCGTCGTCGTCGACGAGGCGCACGAGCTGGCCGAGCGGGTGACGGCCGCCGCCACCGTCGACCTGTCGCTGACGGTGGTGGAGCACGCGGCCCGCCTCGCGCGCCGGCACGGCGGCACCGAGACCGAGGCGCTCGACGCCGCCTCCCAGCGGCTGGGCAGCCTGCTCGCCACCGCGCCCGCGGAGCGGTTCCCGCTCGGCCTCCCGGACGAGCTGCGCGCCGCCGTGGGCGCCGTGCGGGACGCCGCGCGCGAGCTCCTCACGCGGCTCAAGCCTCAGGGCGGGGCCAAGGGCCAGGAGGCGCCGGACGCCGGCATGAAGATGGCGCAGTCCGCCGTCCTGCAGCTCTTCGAGGTCGCGGAGCGGATGGCGGCCGAGGACACGACGGCGGACGTGCTGTGGTGCTCGCGCCCGCCGGAGAACGCGCCGTGGGCCGGTGACGGCGTCACGCGCCTGCACGCCGCGCCGCTGGCGGTGGCGGGGCTCATCCGCGCCCACCTGCTGGGCGAGGCGACCGGTGTGTTCACGTCGGCCACCCTCACGCTCGGCGGCACGTTCGACCCGGTGGCGCGGTCGCTCGGCCTCGCCGGCTCGGGTGGTTCCGACGAGACGGCGGACTGGTCCGGGCTGGACGTCGGCAGCCCCTTCGACTACCCGCGCCAGGGAATCCTCTACGTCGCGCGGCACCTGCCCGCGCCGGGGCGGGAGCCGACCACGGACGCCCAGCTCGACGAGATCGCCGGACTGATCGAGGCCGCCGGAGGGCGGACCCTCGGGCTGTTCTCCTCCCGCCGGGCGGCCCAGGCCGCGGCGGAGGCGATGCGCGAGCGGCTGGACGTGCCCGTGCTGTGCCAGGGCGACGACCAGCTTCCGACGCTCGTCAAGGCGTTCGCCGACGACCCGGCGACCTGCCTGTTCGGCACGCTCTCCCTGTGGCAGGGCGTGGACGTCCCGGGGCCGAGCTGCCAGCTGGTGCTCGTGGACCGGATCCCGTTCCCCCGTCCGGACGACCCGGTGAAGGCGGCCCGCGCCCGCTCCGTGGAGCAGGCAGGCGGCAACGGGTTCATGCAGGTCTCTGCCACGCACGCCGCCCTGCTGCTGGCGCAGGGCGCCGGCAGGCTCGTGCGCACGGGGGAGGACCGCGGCGTCGTCGCCGTCCTCGACCCCCGGCTCGCGACCGCCCGCTACGGCTCCTTCCTCACCCGCTCCATGCCGGACTTCTGGCCGACCACCGACGGGGACCTCGTCCGCGCTGCGCTCCGGCGGCTCGACACATAGCGTGTGGCCGTGGACGAGACACGCAGGACGACCAAGCTCGCGATCGTCGGAGCGGGCGCAGTGGGTTCCACCCTCGCGTACGCGGCGCTGGCCCGGGGAGCGGCCCGGTCCGTCGCGCTTCTGGACGTCAACCGCGCGAAGGTGGAGGCCGAGGTGCTCGACCTCCGGCACGGGGGCATGTTCATCCCCCAGGCCGAGATCGACGGGTCCGACGACGTCGAGGTGTGCCGCGGCGCCGACATCGTCGCGGTGACGGCGGGGGCCAAGCAGAAGCCGGGACAGAGCCGCCTCGACCTGGCCGAGGCGACCGTCGGCCTCACGCGGTCGATCCTGCCGGGCCTCCTCGAGGTGGCCCCCGACGCAGTGTTCCTCATGGTCACCAACCCCGTGGACGTCGTCACGTACGCCGCCCAGGAGATCAGCGGCCTGCCGCGGGGCCGGGTGTTCGGCAGCGGCACCGTCCTCGACTCGTCGCGGCTGCGCGACGCGCTGGCCCGCCACTGCGGGGTCGCCGTGGGCAACGTGCACGCGAGCATCGCGGGCGAGCACGGCGACTCCGAGATCGTGCTGTGGAGCTCGGCCACGATCGCCGGCGTGCCCCTGCTGGACTGGCGGCCCTTCCGGGGCCACCCGGCGCTCGACACCCCCGCCCGGGAGCGCATCGCGACCGACGTCGTCGAGTCCGCCTACCGGGTCATCGCAGGCAAGGGGGCGACCAACTACGCGGTCGGCCTGGCGGCGACCCGGATCATCGAGGCGGTCCTCAACGACGAGCACCGCGTGATGAACGTGTCCTCGCGCCTCGACGACTTCTACGGCATCAGCGACGTCTGCCTGTCGGTGCCGTCCCTCGTCGGCCGACGAGGCGTGGCCGAGACGATCGACACGCCGCTGTCGGACGACGAGATCGCCGGCCTGCGCGCGTCGGCCGAGAGCATGCGGGCCGTGCAGCACCGGCTCGGCTTCTGACCCGACCCGTCACGACCTGGCGCGGCCCACCGGGCGGGCCGTGCCAGATCAGAGGCTGCGCAGCACGGCCACGACCCGGCCGAGCACCTGTGCCTCGTCGCCCTGGATGGGGGAGTAGGCGGCGTTCTGCGGCAGCAGCCAGGTGTGCCCGTCGGCCTGCTTGAACGTCTTGACCGTGGCCTCGCCGTCGATCATCGCGGCGACGACCTCGCCGTTCTCCGCGACGGGCTGGCTGCGCACGACGACCCAGTCGCCGTCGCAGATGGCGGCGTCGACCATCGAGTCGCCGGCGACCTTGAGCAGGAACAGGTCGCCGTCGCCGACGACCTGCCGGGGGAGCGGGAAGACGTCCTCGACGACCTGCTCGGCGAGGATGGGCCCGCCGGCGGCGATGCGGCCGACCAGCGGGACGTAGGACGGCGCCTGGGCCGGCTGCGCGTCGGACGCGGCGAGCGACCCCGCGACGAAGCCGGGCGCCCCGTCGCCGCCCGCGGACTCGACGGTCGCGGGCGCCTCGGGGTCGACGACCTCGATCGCGCGGGGCCGGTTGGGGTCGCGGCGCAGGTAGCCCTTGCGCTCGAGCGTGGTGAGCTGGTGCTTGACGGAGGAGGGGCTCGCCAGGCCGACGGCCTCGCCGATCTCACGCATGGTGGGCGGGTAGCCACGCGCCTCGACCGAGCTGCGGATGGTCTCGAGCACGCGCCGCTGGCGCGGCGTGAGCCGGTCGGACGACGGCGAGAGCTCGCTCACCGACGCCAGCGCGGTCGTCGAGGTGCCGGCTGCCGTCACCGGCACGGCCGCGTCCTCGGGGGTCTCGTCCTGGGTCGCCCATGACGTCGCCGTCGTCGTGGACGCCGGGGCCTGGTCCCGTCCGCTGGTCATCGCGTACTCCGTCCTCCAGGGGCGCGGCCCGCGGGCGGGCCGATGAAATCCGACAAACCTTCCATCGCGCTGCCGCCACTCTAGGCCAGTTCCCGTCCGACATCAAACATCTGTTCGATCAGGCCTCGACCGTGTCGCCCCGACGTGGTACACCTAGTACAGCAGTTCGACGTACAGGTGTTCGACGAACGAGTGTTCGACGGACGGCACCACGTGGACGGAGGCAGGACGATGCAAGACGCGCGCAGCACGAGCGATGCTCACGGGTTCCTCGGGCTCGGGGGCCTCAGGCTCACCCGTCGGGGCCGGGCGGTGGTCGCGGCGCTCGTCCTCCTGGTGCTCGTCGGCGCCGGGCTGGTCGGCCAGCGCGCCGTGGCGGAGTCCCCAGGTGCGGGCGTCGAGGTGCGGCTCCAGACGGTGGCGCCGGGCGACACGCTCTGGCAGTACGCGCAGCAGGTGCGGGACACCGGCGAAGACCTGCGCGACGTGGTGGCCGAGCTTCGTGACCTCAACGGGCTGACGTCGGCGGAGCTCCAGACCGGGCAGGTCGTGGTGCTCCCGCTCGACTGACGGCACGCGGCCGAGAGGATCCTGCTTGCGCGGACGGTCGCCCGCCGCTTACCTTGTCGGGCAGCCGGGCGCCGGTCCGGAGCCGAGCGCAGGAGACCAGCGATGCACTGCCCGTTCTGCCGCCACGCGGACTCACGAGTCGTCGACTCGCGGACCTCTGACGACGGCGCGTCCATCCGTCGCCGGCGCCAGTGCCCCGCGTGCCAGCGCCGGTTCACCACGATCGAGACCGCCAGCCTGTCGGTGGCCAAGCGGTCCGGGGTGACCGAGCCGTTCAGCCGGGACAAGGTCGTGGCCGGGGTCCGCAAGGCCTGCCAGGGCCGGCCCGTGAGCTCCGACGACCTCGCCGTCCTCGCCCAGAAGGTCGAGGAGACGCTGCGCGCGTCCGGTCGTCCCGAGATCGAGGCGAACGAGGTGGGGCTGGCGATCCTCGGCCCTCTGCGGGAGCTGGACGAGGTCGCGTACCTGCGGTTCGCCAGCGTCTACCAGTCGTTCGAGTCCCTCGAGGACTTCGAGTCGGCGATCACCTCGCTCCGGGCCGAGCGCGACGAGCGCGCCACCGCCGGGCACGGCACGACGGCCTGAGCCGCGCCCGGTCCGGGCGAAATGCCCTGGCGGGGCGTGGCGGGGCACGGCATGCTGGACGGCACCAGGTGCCGTGCGGTCGACCGCACGCGCACACCCACCCCGACGGACGAGGTGACCGCGATGACGGACGACTCCAGGGCAGCAAAGCCCACCGAGGACACGAAGGCGCGCTTCCGGGAAGCGCTGGAGAAGAAGAACGCCGCCAGCCACCCGACCGCCGGCAAGGACGGCAACACCGGCCAGGTGCACGGTTCCGAGACGTCCGGGCCGGTGCAGAAGATGTTCCGCCGCAAGTCGGGCTGAACGACCGACCGAACCGCGAAGGGCGGCCCCGGGATCCGGGGCCGCCCTTCGTGCGTCGGCAGCAGGCGTCGTGCCGGTCAGCCGGCCGCGGGCCCGGGCGGGAACTCCGGCCGCTCGAACGCGTCGCGGATGCGCAGCCGGATGGTCGAGTCCATGGCCTGCAGCTTGGCGGAGGCGCCGCGCTGCGTGACGTCGGAGATGTCGGTCACCACGTAGCCGATCTCGCCGCGCGTGGCGAGCATCTGCGCCTCGATGTTCGCGCCGTGGTCGGCGAAGACCTGGTTCACGCGCGCGAGGACCCCGGGCACGTTGCGGTGCAGGAGCATGATGCGCCCGACGCCCGTGCTGGCGAGCTGGAGGTTGGGGAGGTTCACGGAGAGCGTCGTGGAGCCCGTCGCCACGAAGTCCCGCAGCTTCTTGGACACGAACTCGCCGATCGCCTCCTGGGCCTCCTCCGTCGAGCCGCCGACGTGCGGCGTGAGGATGACGTTCGGCAGCCCGCGCAGGGGAGAGGTGAAGCCGTCGCCGCGCTTCTTGGGCTCGGTCGGGAAGACGTCCACGGCCGCGCCGCCGAGGTGGCCGGACAGGATGTGCTCCCGCAGGGCCTCGACGTCCACGACGAAGCCGCGCGAGAGGTTGAGGAAGACCGCGCCGGGCTTCATGCCGGCGAACAGGTCGGCGCCGAACAGGCCCGCGTTGCCCGGTCGGCCGTCCACGTGGATCGTCACCGCGTCGGCCTCGGCGAGCAGCTCCTCGATCGTCTCGACCCGGTGCGCGTTGCCGAGGGCGAGCTTCTCGGCGGTGTCGTAGAAGACGACCCGCATGCCGAGGTTCTCGGCGAGCACCGAGAGCTGGGAGCCGATGTTCCCGTACCCGATGATGCCCAGCGTGCGGCCGCGCACCTCGTGCGAGCCCTCCGCGGTCTTGTCCCAGACGCCGTCGTGCAACGCCTTGTCGCGCACGGTGAGGCGGCGCGTCAGGGCGATGATCTCGGAGATCGCGAGCTCCACGACCGAGCGGGTGTTGGAGTAGGGCGCGTTGAAGACGGCGACGCCGTGGGCGGCGGCGGCGTCCAGGTCGATCTGGTTGGTGCCGATGGAGAAGGTGCCGACGGCCTGCAGACCGGGGACGCTCTCCAGGACCTTGCGGGACACGGTGGTCTTGGACCGGATGCCGAGGATCTGGAAGTCCGCGAGGGACTCGATCAGCTCGGACTCGTCGAGCGCGCCGGGGCGCGTGACGACCTCGATGCCCGCATCACGAAGATTCTGGGCAGCGACGGGGTGGACGTTCTCGAGAAGGAGGGCTCGCAGCACGAGGCCATGGTGCGCCGTGCGGGGCCGCGCCCACAAACGCGTCTCACCGTTGCGGTGCCACGTCCGGTGCCATGTCCGGTGCTATGTCCGGTGCCACGTCCGGTGTCACGTCGCACCGTGCCTCACGCGGCGGCGAGCTCCACGACGCCTGCGGGCAACGCCTGCTCGTGCACGACGACGAGCCGCTGGGTGGGGCGGGTCATCGCGACGTACAGGTCCGACGCCCCGCCCGGGCCCGCGGCGACGGCCGCCGGCTCGACGAGCACGACGGCGTCGAACTCCAGCCCCTTGGCCGCGCGCGGGTCGAGCACGCTCACCTGGGCGTCCTCCGGGCGCTGGCCGAGCAGGCGCGCGGCCTCCTCGGCGCCCAACGCCCCGGGCAGGTCGGACTCCACGGCCTCGCGCAGCGCGTCGACCTGGTCGGCGGACGCGATCACGGCCACGCGGCCCGCGCCGTCGGTCCCGACGAAGTTGCCCGCCAGCACGGCGACCTGGTCCAGGACCTCCTGGACGAGCACCGGTCGGGCGGGGCCCGACGGCGTGACCCGGGTGAGCTCGAGCGCGCCGTCGACCTGCCGGGCGGCGGTGAGGGGCGACACCGGGAGCGCGGCCTCGGCCGCCATCCGCTGCGCCGCGTCCGCGACCGCGGCCGGGGTGCGGTAGGAGACCGTCAGCTCCTCCAGGCGCCAGGAGTCGCCGAGCACCGGGTCCAGCGCGCGGGCCCACGACCGGGCGCCCGCGGGGGACGACGTCTGCGCGACGTCCCCGACGATCGTCATGGATCGCGTGGGCACCCGGCGCACCAGCATCCGCCACGCCATGGGCGACAGCTCCTGCGCCTCGTCGACGACCACGTGGCCGTACGTCCAGGTGCGGTCCTCCGCGGCGCGCTCCGCCGTCGTCAGCCGCGGCCCCGTGGACTCGAACCGGGAGGCCAGCGTCTCGGCGTCGACCAGGCCTCCGCCCGCGCCGGTGGACTCGAGCACGGAGCGGGCGTACTCCAGCTCCGCGGCACGCTCGGCGGCGCGCGCCCGGGCCTCGGCGCGGGCGATGGAGCCGTCCTCGCCGAGCAGCTCGGCGGCCTCGTCGAGCAGCGGCACGTCGGCCTCGGTCCAGGGGGCGTCCGGGTCGCGCCGCAGCGCCGCCCGCTCGCTCGCGGACAGCTCGGGCGCCGCCTCCGCGAGCCGGTGCGGCTTGGCGAAGAGGTCGGCCACGAGCTTCTCGGGCGTGATCGGGAACCAGGCGAGGTTGAGGGCGACGCGCACGTCCCGGTGCGAGCGCAGGTCCTCGGTGACCATCGCGACGTCCTCGGGGGCGAGGTCGGCGTCGGCCGCAGCGCGGTACTGGTCCACGAGGCGCGCGAGCATGTCACGGACGAAGGCGGCGCGGGCCTCGTTGTGCGGCTTGTGGGTCCGGCGCGCGCGGCCGATCGCGTCGCGCACGTCCCGGCGGCGCACCACGAGGTCGTACCCCTCGAGCCGGAAGCGGACGTCGCGCTCCGGGACGCGCTCGCGGGCGCGCACGGCGCGGCGCACGACGTCCCGCCAGAGCAGCCGCCCCTTGATCTCGGTGGCGGCGGGGGTGTCGGCGATGTCGGCCCGGACACCGGGCAGCAGCTCCCCGACGGTGGTCGCGACGACGCCCGTCTCGCCGAGGGAGGGCAGCACCTGGTCGATATAGCGCAGGAACGCGCGGCTCGGGCCCACCAGGAGGACGCCGCTGCGCTCGAGCACGCGCCGGTGGGCGTACAGGAGGTAGGCGGCGCGGTGCAGCGCCACCGCCGTCTTGCCGGTGCCGGGGCCGCCCTGCACGACGAGCGCGCCGGCGAGGTCCGCGCGGATGATGCGGTCCTGCTCGGACTGGATCGTCGCGACGATGTCGGTCATGCGGCCCGTGCGGCGCGCTGCCAGCGAGGCGAGGAGCGCGCCCTCGCCGGAGAGCGTCGACGCGGCGAGGGAGCCGTCATCGCCGTCGGACCCGTCCGCCAGGGCGTCGAGGTCGAGCACCTCGTCCTCGAGGCCGGTGACCGTGCGCCCCGTGGTCACGAGGTGCCGGCGGCGGCGGACGCCCGCCGGGTGCAGGGCGGTGGCCCGGTAGAAGGGCGTCGCGGCGGGCGCCCGCCAGTCCGTGAGGAGCGACCTGTGCTCGGCGTCGGCGAGCCCGAGCCGGCCCACGTAGCGGGTGTCGCCGTCGTCGAGGTCGAGGCGACCGAACGCGAGCCGGTCCTCGACGGCGTCCAGCTGGGCCACGCGGTCCTCGTAGAGGGTGGCGAACGCGTCCCGCTCGCTCCGGTTCTGCGGCGACCCCGACGGCCCCGAGCGCCGGACCTCCGCGAGCCGGTCGCGCGTCGCGCGTCGCAGCTCGTCCAGTCGGGCGTAGAGGCCGTCGACGACCTCCTGCTCGCGTGCCAGCTCGTCCTGCCTGCCTGCCACGCATCCTCCCCAGCGTCCTTCGGGCCGCGCTCTCACGACGGTGCGGCCCTGGCGGCGGACCATCATTGCAGATGCCGGGGGCGCCTGCGGGCACCGTCCGGCGCCGGGCGGCGACGCGCCGAGCCTCCGACACCTGCCCGGAGCAGAGGGCCGGGGCTAGGATCAGGCCCATGAGCAGCGGCGACGTCCTGCGAGACGGGTCCGACGGACCCGCCGAGGACGCGACCGCCACCGTCCTGCTCGTCGAGGACGACGACGGGGACGCGATGCTCGTCACGGAGCTGCTCGAGGACGCCGAGGTCACGGTCGTGCTGCGGCGCGCGCGGTCCGTCGCGGAGGCCGTCGACGCCCTCTCCCGGCCGGGCGGCGCACCGGGGGTCGACTGCGTGCTGCTCGACCTCGGGCTGCCGGACGCGGTGGGCCTGACGGCCGTGTCGCGGTTGCGCGAGGTCGCCGAGCGCGTGCATGACGTCCCGGCCCTCGTGGTGCTCACGGGCCTGACCGGCGGCGACCAGGGGTTGCAGGCGGTGGCCGCCGGGGCCGACGACTACCTCGTCAAGGGCGAGACGGACTCCGGGCTCCTCGGCCGGTCACTGCGCTACGCGCTCCAGCGGCGCCGGTCCGCGGCCCAGCAGCGCGCGCTGTACCGCAGCGCGGTGCGCGCGGAGGAGACCGCGCGGCTCGAGCGCGCGCTGCTCCCCAAGCCCCTCGTGGGCGACGAGCGCATCTCCGTGATGGTCGGCTACCTGCCGGGCGGCGGGGGACTGCTGGGCGGCGACTTCTTCGACACCGTGGAGCGGCCGGACGGGTCCGTGCTGTCCGTGGTGGGCGACGTCGCCGGCCACGGCCCCGACGAGGCGGCGCTCGGCGCGACCCTGCGTACCGCCTGGCGCACCCTCGTCCTCACCGGCACGCCGCCCGAGCGCATCCTGGAGCACCTGGAGCGGGTGCTGCTGACCGAGCGGGCCCGGCCGGAGGTGTTCGTCACGCTCTGCCAGGTGGTGGTCGCCCCCGACCGCGGGCGCGTCGACCTCTACCTGGCGGGCCACCTGCCCCCGCTGCTCATCACCGGCCCCGTGGGGGGCCTGCGCTGCGACCTGCTGCCGCCCACGGGCCGGGGGCGGGCGCTCGGGGTCCCCGTCGACGGCGGGTGGGAGCCGCGGCGGATCGACCTCGACGGCCCGTTCGCGCTCATGCTGTACACCGACGGGCTCGTGGAGGCCGAGGTGGGCCGGGTCGCGCCGGCCCTCGGCCACGCGACGGGTCCCGCGACCGGCCCGGAGCTGGACGGGCTGGGCCGGGACGCCCTCGGCCTCGTCGCGCTGCGCGGCGAGCGGCCCGCGCGCGTGGGCCCGCTGCGCCGTCGGACACCGCGCCTGGGGCAGTCCGGGCTGCACGACCTGGTGCGCGAGGATCTCGAGCGGCACGGGATCGTCGGCGTGGTCGAACGCGTGCTGCGCCGCGTGCGCACGCTGCACGGCGGCCCCCTCACAGACGACGCGGCGCTGCTCGTCGTCGGATGGACCGGGCACGACACGCCGTACCTGGGGGAGCGGTCGTCGACCCTCGCGGACTCGGCCGAGTGGGCGCGCCCGTGAGGCGCGAGCGCCCGCTGCACGACGTCGTCCTGCGGCTGCTGCTGATCGTCGGCGCGGTGCTGCTGCTCGCGCTCGCCGTCGCGCTGGTCGCGATCCAGCGCTCGCTGGTGCTGCTGCGCGTCGGGGCCGGGGACGAGGCCATGGACGCGGCCCACGCGTGGAACCTCACGCTGCTGGTCGTGGTGATCGTGCTCGTCCTGCTCGTGGTCGTCATGGGCCTGTTCATGTGGCGCGCCCTGCAGCGCGGCGTCACCCGTCCGCTGGCTCGGCTGGCGGTCTCGGTGCGCGCCGCCAGCACGGGGGAGCACGAGCACGAGATCAGGGTCGAGGGCACCGGCGAGGTCGCGGCGCTCGCGGCCGACGTCGAGCACATGCGCCGTGAGCTGGTGCAGCAGGTGGCTGAGGTGCGCGCGTCGCACGCCGAGACCGAGCGCACGCACGCCCAGCTCGCGGAGCAGGCGCGCGAGCTGGCCCGCTCCAACCAGGAGCTGGAGCGCTCGAACCGCGACCTCGAGCAGTTCGCCTACGTCGCCTCCCACGACCTGCAGGAGCCGCTGCGCAAGGTCGCGAGCTTCACCCAGCTGCTCCAGAAGCGCTACGGCGACCAGCTCGACGAGCGCGCGGACCAGTACATCGCCTTCGCCGTCGACGGCGCGCGGCGCATGCAGCGGCTCATCCAGGACCTGCTGAGCTTCTCGCGCGTCGGGCGGTCCGGCAGCGAGCCCGAGGACGTCGACCTCGAGCGGGCCCTCGAGCAGGTGCGGCACGACCAGGAGGGCCGGATCGCCGAGGCCGGCGCCGAGATCACGCACGACCCGCTGCCGGTCGTCCGGGGGGAGAAGGCGCTGCTGACGATGCTGCTGGCGAACGTCGTGGGGAACGCCGTGAAGTTCCGGGACCCCGCGCGCCCGCCGCGCGTGCACCTGTCGGCGCGACGGGTCGAGGGGGCGGAGCCCGGCTGGGAGCTGTCGTGCACCGACAACGGGATCGGCATCGACCCGCAGTACGCCGAACGCGTCTTCGTCATCTTCCAGCGGCTGCACCCCAAGGACGTCTACTCGGGCACCGGCATCGGCCTCGCCCTGGTCAAGCGGGTCGTCGAGCACCACGGCGGGCGGGTGTGGCTGGAGCCGGCGCCGAGCGGCGGCACCTCGGTGCGCTGGACCCTCCCCGACCGCGACGAGGCGACTGACGGCATCGTCGGTTAGGCTCGGTGCACGTCGCTGACCTGCGACGATGTCGCCGAGGGGTGGCAGAAGGAACGCCAGGGGTACGCCCCGACCGGGCTACGAGGGAGCGGGTATGACGGACCAGCAGGCGGGTATCGAGGTCCTCCTCGTCGAGGACGACCCGGGCGACGTGCTCATGACGCGCGAGGCGTTCGACGAGCACAAGGTCGCCAACCGGCTGTCCGTGGTGGCGGACGGCGTGAGCGCGATGGCCTTCCTGCGCAAGGAGGGCGAGCATGCGCAGGCGCCGACGCCGGACCTCATCCTGCTCGACCTCAACCTGCCGCGCATGGACGGCCGCGAGGTGCTCGCGGCGGTCAAGGCCGACGAGCGCCTCAAGCACATCCCCGTGGTCGTGCTCACGACGTCCGAGGCGGAGGAGGACGTGCTGCGGTCCTACTCGCTGCACGCGAACGCCTACGTGACCAAGCCCGTGGACTTCGACCGGTTCATCCAGGTGGTGCGGCAGATCGACGACTTCTTCGTCACCGTGGTGCGGCTCCCGCACCACTGAGCGCCGCGGACACGGGGCGGGAAGGATCCGGGGCGCGGCACGGTTGTCACTCCTGCGGGCGCGAGCCCGTCGGCACGTGCCGGTGAACCGAGGAGGAGACCCTTGCTGGACCCGCAGAGCATCTACGAGGTCGACGAGGCCGCCGTCGAGCGCGTCCTGCCCCACCCGGGGCCCGACGCGGCGCCGACCGGCACCGGGCCCGTGCTGCTGCACGCGCTCGACGGGTTCGTGGACGCGGGCTCCGCGGGGGAGATCGCCGTGGAGCACGTCACCGAGGAGCTGACCACCACGCGGCTCGTGACCTTCGACGTCGACCAGCTCCTCGACTACCGCTCGAAGCGGGTCGGGATGACGTTCGACGCCGACCGCTGGTCCGCCTACGACGAGCCCTACCTCGCGATCGACCACGTCGCGGACCGCGAGGGCACCGGGTTCCTCCTGCTGCACGGCTCGGAGCCCGACCTGCAGTGGGAGCGCGTCGTGGTGGCGGTGAAGGGCCTGGTCGAGCGCTTCGACGTCTCCCTGACGGTCGGCTTCCACGGGATCCCCATGGGGGTGCCGCACACGCGTCCGCTCTCGCTCACCGCGCACGGCACGCGTCCCGGCCTGGTGGACGACTACACGTCGTTCTTCGGCACGGTGCGGGTGCCCGGCTCGCTCGCCGCTCTCCTGGAGTACCGGCTCGGCGAGGCGGGGCACGACGCGATCGGCTTCACCGTGCACGTGCCGCACTACCTCGCGCAGTCCCGCTACGCTCCCGCGGCGGTCGTCGCACTGCGGCACGTCGAGCGCGCCACGGGCCTGGACCTCGCGACGGGCCTCCTTGCGGAGGCGGCGGCCGACGCGACCATCGAGGTCGAGAAGCAGGTGGGTGAGTCGGGCGAGGTGAAGGCCGTCGTCAAGGCCCTCGAGGAGCAGTACGACGCGTTCACTCGGTCCGTCGGGCGGCCGAGCCTCCTGGCGGAGCAGGCGCCGCTGCCCACCGCCGACGAGCTCGGCGCGGAGTTCGAGCGCTTCCTGGCGCAGCAGGACGACGACTGACCTGACGCTGGCCCGACGACGGACGTGGCACCGCTGGGCGCGACCCGTCCGGGTGGGAACCGCGGTGCCGTCCGCAATGGCCGATGCGCGGCTTCCGCGGCATATCCGTGGCACGTCGGTGTGGTCCGTGCCACACTGACCGCGTTGCAGAGGCGCTCCTTCGCACGAACCGGCGGTGCGGCCTGCAGCGACGGGTGGCCGCCCGGCCCGCTCGTGCCCGTTGTGACGGAAGGTCGAAGGATCAGCATGGCGCAAGGTTCTGTGAAGTGGTTCAACTCGGAGAAGGGCTACGGCTTCATCGCGCAGGACGACGGCGGGGCCGACGTCTTCGTGCACTACTCCGCGATCCAGAGTCAGGGATACCGCAGCCTCGACGAGGCCCAGCGGGTCGAGTTCGAGATCACCCAGGGCCCCAAGGGGCCGCAGGCGGAGCAGGTCGTGCCGCTCTGAGCACCTCGCTCGCCTGACGACGGCCGCGTCCCCGGCGGGGGCGCGGCCGTCGTCGTGCCAGGCACCGCCGGCACGACGCCCGGCTCTCAGGCCCCGGCGAACCGCACCAGCTCGTCGCCGACCAGGAGGCGTGCCGGGACGGGGAGGCTGCGCAGCCGTCGTGCGAGCCCGGCGTCGTGCAGGTCGAGAGCGTGCAGGTCGAGGTCGTCCGGGCCGGGGGCGCCTGGTCGATCCGCGGCGTCGTCGGGGGCGGCGGCGTCGTCGGGGGCGACGTCCGCGGCGTGCGCCGGCTGTTGCTCGTCGTCGTCGGGCACGCCTCGCACGGCGACGAGCACCACGTTGCCGTACCGGCGGCCCTTGAGCACGGCGTGCTCCGCGATCACACCGAGCCGGCCGTCGGCGGCCGCGCCCGGCCCGAAGGCGGCGGCGAGGGTCGTGGTCTCCCGGCGTGCGAGCGACAGCGGGGGCCGGTCCGCGCAGTTGGCGAGCAGGACGCCGCCGGGGCGCAGCACCCGGTGCGCGGCCGCCGCGAACCCGGCGTCGGCCAGGTGGTCGGGAGTCCGGTCGCCGGCGAAGACGTCGCGGACGACGACGTCGAAGGAGCCGGCGGCCAGTGACGCGAGGGCGTGGCCGGCGTCGTCGGCCCGCAGCCGCAGCCGGGGCGAGCGTGGCAGCGCGAACCAGGTCCGCACGAGCTCCAGCAGGCGCGCGTCGACGTCGACGCCCAGCTGGCGCGAGTCGGGGCGCTCGTGCTCGACGTGCCGCGCGAGCGCGCACCCCGCCGCCCCGAGGTGCAGCACCCGGAGCGGGCCGTCGGGCATGCCGGCCAGCACCGCGGCCATCTGCTGCATGTACTCGAAGGCGAGGAACCCGGGGTCGGCGAGGTCGAGCGCGGAGCTCGGCACGCCGTTGACGTGCAGCGTCACCCGGTCGGGGTGGTCCGGGTCCCGTTCGACGCGTGCCGTGCCGGTGTCGATCGGGACCTCGTCGTCGGGGAGTGTCGGTGCGTCGGAGGATGCTGGGGTGCGTCGACCGGACCGGCGCTCGGGGCGCGATCCGCCTCGGGAGGAACGGGACATGCGACCAGTGTCCCCGCTCCGGCGGGCAGGACGGGCACCGGCCATGGTTGACAGGTTCGAACAGGTGTTCGACACTGGACGGGCGCGGGGGACCGCGGAGCACGGGAGGTGCAGGATGTCGGCTCGCACGAGATCTGCCGGCGCGACGGGCGGTCGTGGCCAGGCAGGCCACGTCGCCGCGGTCGGCCATGTCGGCGCGGGCGCGGTGCTGCCCCCGAGCCCCGAGGTGACCCGGTTGCTGGACCGTTCCGACGCCGAGCTCGCGGCGGCCGCGACGGAGACCGACCCGGCGGAGCGTTTCGTGCACGCCCACCTGGCGGCGCTGCGCGCTGCGGCCGCCGTCGTCGCGCTGCGGGGCCGGCCGTCCACGCGGACCCGGGCCCGCTCGGTGTGGGACATGCTGGCGCTCGTGGAGCCGGACCTCGCCGCGTGGTCGGGGTACTTCGCCTCCGGCGCCCGCGTCCGGGCGGCGGTCGAGGCCGGGCTCGAGCCCGACGTGGACGCCCGCCGGGCGGCGGAGCTCGTGGCGTGCGCGGAGGACTTCCGCGACGAGGTCGGTCTCCTCGTCGACCCGCGCGCCGGTTTCGCGCGGCCGCTCGCCGTGGCGCCGGCGGCGTCGTGAGCCGCGGCCCGCGGTCGGCCGAGGCGTTCCGCGACTGGGGCGGCGACGAGTCCGGCACCTCCGTGCTGCACGTCGACATGGACGCCTTCTTCGCGTCGTGCGAGCTGGCCCGCCGGCCCGAGCTGCGGGGCCGCCCGGTGATCGTCGGAGGACGCGAGCGGGGAGTCGTGCTCGCGGCGACGTACGAGGCCCGCGCGTTCGGAGTCCGTTCCGCGATGTCGATGGCGGCAGGCCTGCGGCTGTGCCCGCAGGCCGTCGTGGTGCCGCCCGACCACACGCTGTATCACGAGGTGTCCGAGTCCGTGATGGCGATCCTCGCCACGATCACCCCGCTGGTGGAACGGATCTCGGTCGACGAGGCTTTCCTCGACGTGAGCGGCGCCCGCCGGCGGCTGGGCGCGCCGACGACGATCGGGGCCCGGCTGCGCGAGCAGGTCCACGCCGAGCACGGGATCACGTGCTCCGTCGGGATCGCGCGGAACAAGTTCGTGGCCAAGCTGGCCTCCACCCACGCCAAGCCGGACGGGATGATGCTGGTGCCGGCCGACGCGACCGTGCCGTTCCTGCGGACGCTTCCCGTCGGGGCGCTCTGGGGCGTGGGGGAGAAGACGGAGGCGGCGCTCGCACGCTGGGGCATCACGACCGTCGCCCAGCTCGCGGACACCGACGTGCCGACGCTGCAGGCGGCGGTGGGGTCGGTCTCCGGGGCGCACCTGCACGACCTCGCGTGGGGGCGCGACCCGCGGCCGGTCGTGCCCGGGCACGAGGAGCGCAGCGTCGGGGCGGAGACGACGTTCGAGCGCGACCTGTGGGACCTCGGCGCGGTGGAGCAGCGTGTCCTCGAGCTCGCGGACCGGGTCGCGGCCCGGCTGCGGCACCAGGGCGTCGTCGCACGGACGGTCTCCATCAAGGTACGCACCAGCGACTTCCGCACCCTGACCCGGTCGCGCACGCTCGACGGCCCGACCGACGTGGCGCGCGCCATCTTCCTCGTCGCGCGCGAGCTGCTGGGCGCGGCGGACCTGCGGGGGCTGCCCGTGCGGCTGGTCGGCGTCCGTGGGGAGAACCTGCAGGTCAGGGAGGGTCTTGCCGAGCAGGTGACCCTCGAGGAGGCCGTGGATCCGCGCCAGGAGGCCCGTCGCGAGGCCGAGCTCGCGCTCGACGCGGTGCGCGAGCGCTTCGGCCGATCCGCGATCAGCCTCGGCGCGGCGACCGGTCGTCGGCGAGGTTCACCCCCGCCGACTACCGTGCCGGGCGGCGCGGGCATATCCTGAGGGGGTTACCGTTCCACCGCGAGACCCGGGGGGACTCGATGCCTCTGTCCGAGTACGAGCAGCGTGTGCTGGAGCAGATGGAGCGCGCGCTGAGCAGCGACGATCCCCGTCTGGCCAACACCCTGCAGCAGGCGCGCCGCCGGTCGCCCCTGCGTTTTGTCCTGGCCGGCGTCGGAGTCGTCGCGGGGTTGCTGCTGCTCGTGGTCGGCGCTGCGTCGTCGCAGGCGTGGGTCGGCGTCGTCGGCTTCGTCCTCATGTTCGCCGGCGTGGCGTACGCGTTCGCCGCCCCGCGTCGTTCGGGCCCCACGGGAGTGGTCCGACCCGACGGCACGGTCGACCCCGTCACCAACCCTGACCGGGCACGCCCGGGCAGCGCGGCGCCGCGGCCGGCACCGGCGGCGAAGAAGGAGGGCTTCCTCGCCCGCCTCGAGGAACGCTGGGAGCGGCGGCGCGACCAGGGCCGCTGAACCGTCGCGGTCCGGGCCCGCGGCCCGACCGCGCTCTCGTCGCGCCCGCCCGGGCACGACCGGCGCTGTCCCGCCTCAGCGGAACGGCCGCTCCATCATGGAACGCACCGAGCCCGCTCGTCCTCCAGGACGGGCGGGCTCGTCGCTCGTCCGGGCAAGATCAGGACGGGCGACGCTCCGGATGAGGTGCCTCAGGTCGAGGGGCCTCGCGCGCCGGGCGTGCGGCCGCACCTCTCGCGGGGTGGGTGTCACCGCGTCGACAGCGTCACGCGTCGACAGCGTCACGCGTCGACAGCGTCACCGTGTCGACAGGGACTCGCCCAGCCCGGACGTCACGGCCGTCGCGAGGCGCTCGAGCTCGTCGGCCTCGGGCGCCAGGGGCTCGCGCGCGTACCGGTGCATCTCGGCCGCCCGCGCGAGCGAGGCAAGGTCCTCGCGCACCTCGGGCGTGAGCTCACGACCGGACCGGGTGGTCACCGCCGCCGCGATGGCGTCCGGGGCGCGCCGCAGCGTGGTGGCCGGGGGCAGGCGGACACCCTCGGCGGCGAGCGCGGCGAGCACCTGCTCCCAGGCGAGCTCGGGGTCGAGCTCCTGCGAGGCGCGCCGTCGGCGGGCGAGCAGCAGCACCAGACCGCCCACGAGGACGACGACGAGGCTGCCCGCGGTGATCCAGACCCACGCCGGGAGCCCCGTGTCGACGACCGGGGTGAGCGAGGCGGCCGTCGAGGCCGAGGGGGTCGCCGCGTCGTCGGTCGGGGTGCTCCCCGCGGTGGGGCGGCGCTCGCCCAGGTCGGACGCGGCCGTGGGAACCGCGGTCGGGCCGCCCTGGGCGAGCGCCGTCGTGTAGGCGGGCGGGCTCCCGGTCTGCTGCGCGGGCGTGGGCTCGAAACGCACCCACCCGGTGCCGGGGAAGTAGATCTCGGGCCACGCGTGCGAGTCCTGACCGGTGATCCGCCAGGTGGTCTCACCCGTGCGGTCGCCGGGCAGGTACCCGACCGCGAGGCGCGCGGGGATGCCGAGCGACCGCGCCATCACCACCATGGTCGTCGCGAACTGGATGCAGTAGCCCGTGCGGTGCTGCAGGAAGTCCCAGACGGGGTCGCCCGTGCCACCGCGGGGGATGGTGGTCGAGTAGGTGAACCGGGTGGGGTCGCGCAGCCAGCGCTGGAGGTCGACCGCCTGGTCGTAGACGGTGTCGGCGTCGCCCACGACCTCACGCGCGGCGGCCTCGACGTCGGCCGCGTGCGCGCTCTCGGGCACCTGGGTGTAGACCTCGTCGAGGTCGGCCGCGGGCGCCTCCCGGAGGACGTCCGGGTCGAGGTCGCGCTCGTGCACGGTCAGGGTGTACGCGTCGCCCGTGTCGGTGAGCCCGCCGACCACCTCGTCCCGGGCCGGGTCGTAACCCCACCCGCCGGCGTCGGTGGACACCTGGCGAGGATCGATGCTGATCGGCAGCTTGTCGTCGCGGAGCTCGCCGACCTCGAACGCGACCTTGCGGGTCGCCTGCGCGCCGGGCGGCAGGTCCTCGGGCCACAGGACGTCGCGCTCGGCGAACTCCCGGCCCCCGCGCTCCTCGCCGCGCTGCCACCGGCGCCCGTCGAAGGCCGTGGCGGTGTAGCTGCGCAGGGGCCCGACGTCGGCGTCGGAGCCGGTGTCGTAGGACAGCACGACCGAGCTGGACCGTTCGGTCAGGCTCCGCAGGATGTCGAGGTCCTCGGCGAGGCGGATGGTGTCGCCCGTCGTGGTGAAGGTCCGGTACCAGCCCGCGGGCCCGCCGGGGAGCGCGGCCGACGCGGTCCCGACCAGCCCGGCGACGACGGCGAGGACCACCGCGCCGGCGGTCGTCGCGACGGCGCGGGACCGTTCGGCGCGTCGCACGGGCGCGGGCGTGCGCTCGGCCCGCCGGGCTCGCGCGACGAGCGGGCCGTCGAGGGTGAGCAGCAGCAGCAGCGCCGTGACGGTCACGACGAAGACGCCCCACGGGACGCGGCCCGTGAGCACGAGCGGCGGGGCCCAGAGCGCGAGGAGCGGCAGGCCGACCAGGGCGGGCCGGCGGAGGGCGCCGGCGAGCGCGTCGGCGAGCAGCAGCACGAGCAGGGTGCCGCCCACGGTGAGCAGGCCGATCGGGACGCTCCCGGTCACCGGCGCGACCTCCGACCGCGCGATCTCGCCGGCCTCGCCGAGCCGCGCCACGACGCGCGACACGTGCTCCGGGGTGATGACGACCGTGGGGTCGGCGGTGGGACCGCCGTACCGCGCGAGGACGAACCAGGCGGCGACGACGGCGCCGAGCACGCTGGGCCACGCGGAGCCCGACTCCTTGGCGCGCAGGCCGCGGGCGCGGGCGCGCCGCCCGATCATCACCCGGGACGTGACCGTCGTCGCGCTGACGAGGAGGATGCCGAGGAGGCCGGCGCGCGTCCACGCCCCGGGGACCACGATGCTCGTCAGCGAGAGCATCGACGCGGCGACCGCGACGGCGACCAGGACCCCGGAGGCGACGGTGCGGGCCGTGGGGCCGGCGTGGGCCGGGATCATGCGGCCCCCTCCGCGAGCAGCGCCCACGCGTGGTCGGGTGCGGTGCCGGGGCGGCAGGTGGCCACCCGCCACCCGGCGGCCCGCAGGGCGCCCACGGTGTCGGCTGCCGGCGTCGGGCCGGCGCCCGGGGCGTCGCCCGGCGCGACGACGAGCGCCCAGCAGGTGCCCTCCACGCCGAGCTCGGCCATCTCGCGCAGCGCGGTCTCCGGCTGCGGCCCGAGCACCGCGACGACGATCTCCTCCTGCGAGCGCGAGGCGCGCAGGGCGCGGACCGTCTGCAGGACGGCCCGCTCGGCGTCGGCGGCCCCCCGGTGCCCGCGCAGGTCGACCGTCTGGTCGAGGACCGTCGCCCGGCCGGTGCGCGCCCCGGCGGCGAACGGCACGGGCGCCGGGCCCGAGCCGGAGGGCACCAGGCGAGCGGGGTGGCCGGCGTCGAGGAACGACGTCGCCACCGACGCCGCGAGCTCGACGGCGAGCTCGCCCTCCGCGTGGGTGCGCGCGCCGCGGGTGGAGGGCCAGACCCCGGTGCGGGGGTCGACGGGCGGTGGCAGCAGGGACCGGTCGAACAGCACGGTCACCGGTCGCACTCCCGCGCTCTCGTCGGCCCGGACCATGAGCCGTCCCTGGCGTGCCGACCCCGCCCAGTGCACCCGGCGGGGGTCGTCGCCGGAGACGTACTCGCGCAGGACGGAGTCGTCCGTGGACGCGAGCCGCGCGCCCGTGGCCGCTCGCTCGACGTCGCCGAGGACCCGCGTGCGCGTCGGCAGCGCGACGGTGCGCGGCCACACGGCGACGCGCGTCGCGGCGCCGAGCGGCTGCGTCGTGCGGACCAGCCCGAAGGCGTCGGTGCGCGTGGTGAGCAGCGGTCCGAGGGCCCAACGCCCCCGGCGGGCCGGGGTGAGCGCATAGGACACGGCGATGCGGTCCGCGTGCGCCGTCACCCGCGCGCGGATGCCGTGCGGCCCGGCGAGCTCGTGCGCAGCCTGCTCGGACAGCCGCAGCCGGGCGAGCCGCTCGTACGCCGCGCCGGTGCGCGCGCGGGCGCCGACGACCAGGCGGACGGCGGCCGTCTGGTCCCGCACCACGGGGTTCGGCGTGAGCTCGCGCGAGACCACGAGCGCGCCGCGGCCGGCGTCGAGCCGTTGCACGCCCATGAGCACCCAGGCGACGAGGACGGCCAGCACGGCGGCGGCGCCGAGGCCTACGACGTCGGGCAGCTCGAGCAGCACGCCGAGCGTGACCAGCACGAGGCCCGCGACGAGCAGGGCGAGGCCGCGGCGGGTGGGCCGGACGCGGACGAGGCGCCGCAGCGCCGGGTGGCCGGCCTCCCTCGCGCGGGCCTGCCCGGCCCCGCGCTCGGTGGCTGCAGGGGCCGCGCCGGACTCGTCGTCACCGGACATCGCCGGCACTACCGACCGCGGTCGGGCCGCGCGAACGACCCGGGCGCCGGGGCGACGGCGACACGGCCACCGGGCACGACGGTGCGCTGGACGATCTCGGAGATCACGTCCTCGGGAGTCACGCCGCCGAGCCGGGACTCCGTGCTGAGGATCAGGCGGTGGGCCAGGACCGGGACGGCGAGGGACTGCACGTCGTCGGGCAGCACGTGCTCGCGGCCCGCCATGGCGGCCGCGGCCTTGGCTGCTCGGAGCAGCTGGAGCGAGGCCCTCGGCGACGCGCCGAGCCGGACGCCCTCGTGCTGCCGTGTCGCGCCGACGAGATCGAGCACGTACTGCTTGACGGGTCCCGCCGCGTAGACGGCGCGCACCGCCTGGGCGTACCGCACCATGTCCGCGCCCGTGGTGACGGGGGAGAGGTGGTCGAGGGGGTCGGCGGACTCCTGCCGGTCCAGCATCTGCAGCTCGGCGGCGGTGTCCGGGTAGCCGACGGTGAGGCGGGCCATGAAGCGGTCGCGCTGCGCCTCGGGCAGCGGGTACGTGCCCTCCATCTCCACCGGGTTCTGCGTCGCGACGACGAGGAACGGCCGCGGCAGCGTGTGGGTGGTGCCGTCGATCGTCGTCTGCCCCTCCTCCATGCACTCGAGGAGCGCGGACTGCGTCTTCGGCGAGGCGCGGTTGATCTCGTCGCCGATCACCACGTTGTTGAACACGGGACCGGGCCGGAACTCGAAGTCGTGCGTGGCGGTGCGGAAGATGTTGACGCCGGTGAGGTCGCTCGGCAGGAGGTCGGGCGTGAACTGGATGCGGCCGACGCGGCAGTCGATGCTGCGGGCGAGGGCCTTCGCCAGCGTCGTCTTGCCGACCCCGGGGACGTCCTCGATCAACAGGTGACCCTCGGCCAGCAGGACGGCGACGGTGACCTCGGCGAGGCCGGAGCGCCCCGACACCACCGAGTCGATCGCCTGCCGCACCCGCGTGGTGGCGGTGACGAGCTCGTCGAGGTCGCGGGTCAGGGCGTCGACGCCGGTGCCGGCGGAGGGGGAGGTGCGGTCCCTGCGGTCCTCCGTCTCCGTGCGCGCGCCGGCCAGCGTGGGGGAGACGGGTTCTGGGTGCACGGGTGACCTCCGGTTCACGTGCTCGTGACGGTTCTCGCAGCCTAGTGGAATCGGGGCGCGACGTGACGACGATCACCCGCTCCACCTCGCTCCACGCCGCACCCCGCGGCGGTGCCCGCGCGCGGTGTGCGCCGGCCGACCCGTTCTAGGGGCCCGGTCGGGGCGTCGCGCGACACGCGCCGGGCGGCGCCCCTCCACCGTCCTCCACGCCGCGGCTCATCGGGCGCCGACGTCGTGACCTGCGGCGATGTGAGCGGACTGTGGGGGGAAGGGGTGAGATGGGGAGAACTCCCCATGGTTGACCGCGCCCGGTGGAGGAAAGTGGAGTAGTTTGGAGGCTGCGGGAGCGCGAGGGGAGGTGCGAGCCGTGGCAGGTCTGGAGGACACGTTTCCGGGGGCCGGGCTGCTGCTCGGCACCTACACCCCCAAGCTCGACGAGAAGGGCCGGCTCATCCTCCCGGCGAAGTTCCGCGCCCGACTCGCTCCCGGCCTCGTCATGACGAGGGGACAGGAGCGCTGCCTCTTCCTCCTCCCGATGGACGAGTTCGGTCGCATGTACGAGCAGGTGCGGCAGGCTCCCGTGACCAGCCGGCAGGCGCGCGACTACCTGCGCGTGTTCCTGTCGGGTGCCAGCGACGAGCTGCCGGACAAGCAGGGGCGGGTCGTCATCCCGGCCGCCCTGCGCGCGTACGCCGGCCTCGACCGGGACGTCGCCGTGATCGGCGCCGGCACCCGCGTGGAGGTCTGGGACCGCACCACCTGGGAGACCTACCTGGCCGAGCAGGAGTCGTCGTACTCCGAGACGTCCGAGCAGATCTTCCCGGACCTGCAGTTCTGAAGCAGCTCGAGCCAGTTCGCACCACCGACAACCGCACAGCAGACGAGCAGCAGCGGGCCCCGCACGATGAGGCCTCCTCCCGCGAGGGTCTGGCGCACTTCCCCGGCGCCAGAACGGCGCGGAGGGAGACCTGGCCGGGCGGGGCCCCGGCGACACGCACCAGGCGAGCCCGCCGCCGGCACGAACCGGCGGGAGGCGCGGCACGGAACGAGAGGAGGAGCACCGATGAGCACACCGGACGACGCGCGACGCGCGGGCGACCGACACCTGCCTGTGCTGCTGCAGCGGTGCGTCGACCTCCTCGCGCCCGCGCTCGGTGAGCCGGGCAGCGTGCTGGTCGACTGCACGCTCGGCATGGGCGGTCACACGGAGGCGGTGCTCGACCAGGTCCCGACGGCCCGCGTCGTGGGGATCGATCGCGACACGGAGGCGCTGCGGCTCGCCGGCGAGCGGCTCGCCCGCTTCGGCGACCGGTTCACCCCGGTGCACGCGGTGTACGACGAGATCGGCGACGTCGTCGCCGAGCTCGGCCTGGACGGCGTCCAGGGCGTGCTCATGGACCTCGGGGTCTCGTCGCTGCAGCTCGACGAGGCGGACCGCGGCTTCGCGTACGCGCAGGACGCCCCGCTCGACATGCGCATGGACCAGACGCGCGGCGCCACCGCGGCCGACGTCCTCAACACGTACGACGAGCGCGCGCTGGCCCGCGTGCTGCGCGAGTACGGGGAGGAGCGGTTCGCCCCGCGCATCGCCCGGGCGATCGTGCGGCGCCGCGAGGAGCGGCCCTGGGAGCGGACGGGCGAGCTCGCGGACCTGGTGCGCGCGTCCATCCCGGCCGCCGCCCGCAAGACCGGCGGCAACCCGTCCAAGCGGACGTTCCAGGCGCTGCGGATCGAGGTGAACGGCGAGCTCGAGGTGCTCGAGCGTGCCGTGCCCGCCGCGATCGAGGTGCTGGCCGTCGGCGGTCGGATCGTCGTCGAGTCCTACCAGTCGCTGGAGGACCGCATCGTCAAGCGGGCCATCGCCCGGGGGACGACGTCGAGCGCCCCGGCGGGCCTGCCCGTCGAGCCGGAGACGCACAAGCCCTACCTCGAGGCCCTGACGCGGGGCGCCGAGGACGCGGACGCGGCGGAGCTCGAGCGCAACCCGCGGGCCGCGTCCGTCCGGTTGCGGGCCGCCCGGCGCCTGCGTCCCACCCCTGACCACATGCGACCCACCACACCTCGCCCGCACGCCAGCCCGCACACCCGCCCGCAGAACAAGGAGGACCGCCGATGAGCGCCCTGCGTGCCCCCGCCAGCCCCGGGACCCGCCGCCCCGCGGCGGCCCCCCGCCGTGCCCCGCTGACCTCGCTGCCGGGCGGCGCCGCCGACCGTGGCCGGCGTCTCGACGCGGTCCGCGCGCCCCTCCAGGCGACGTCGGGCGTCCCGTTCCTCGTCCTGTGCGCCGTGATCCTCGTCGGCGCCCTGCTCGCCGCGCTGCTCCTCAACACGTCGATGGCGCGGGGCTCGTACGAGGCGTCGCGGCTGCAGGCCGAGGTCGGCCAGGTGGCGCAGGACGTCCAGACCCAGCAGGAGAAGCTCCGTTCGGCGGAGTCGTCGCTGGCGGAGCGCGCGACGAAGCTCGGCATGGTCCCCGCCGAGGACCCGACGATGATCAGCGTCGAGAAGCGCGCGAAGGTCGGGATCGGCGACACGGAGACGCCGTGACCGGGCGGGCGCCCAGCTCGAGGCCGAGAAGCGGAGGGCCTCGTCGGCGGGCGGTCTGTCCGACGACCAGAAGGAGCGGATCCGGCAGCGCCGCATCGATCGCGTCG